>CALKJE010000017.1 GCA_937995675.1 uncultured Saprospiraceae bacterium | reverse complement strand
ACTGAAGATATGATTCAATCCATAAATTGGGAAATAAATGGAATTTATGTGAGCAGTAATTATTCACACGCTATCGGTTTTAATCAACCAGGAACGTATGAATTAGAAGTCACGATTACTGACATCAATGGTTGTCAATCTGACTTTGTTCAAATTATTGAAGTTGGAACGGTTGGTACGAGAGATCTTACCGAAGCAAATATTCGTATCCACCCAAATCCGACTAGAGATCTAATCCATTTATTAGATTTACAAATACTCGACACAGGTTATTCTTTGAGTTTGATGAATATCATTGGACAAGAAGTTTATCAACTTACTCCAGCTTCAGGCACAGAACAATTAACCATTGATATGAGTGCGTTACCTACTGGCGTTTATTTATTAAATATTATTAGTCCAGACCAACGATACCGAGGAAAACGAATTATCAAAGTTGAATAACTGAACATTATTATCAATATTTCGTAATAATATTGTTAATAACCAAAACAACTAACATCAATTTATTTAGTTGATGTTAGTTGTTAACTTGTTCAATAAGACATAGAATAAAAGCTCTAAAATTAAAACAAATGCCTAAACTTCTTTTAGTAAGTTTATTATGGTTATTCGTTTTTAGTACACACAGTCAGGAACCCATTCGATTAAACAATCGGATTTCAAAAATATCATTACCTGGAAAACCAACTCCTGATCGGTTACTAAAAACGAATTTATTTGAATCTGGTTTACATCAACTAACACTCCTAAAGTGTCAGGATGAAGTAAATGGTGATCAGCATTGCCGCTATCAAATTAAGGTATTTAATATTCCGATTAAAGGGTTTCACCTAACGGCACATTTTAATGCACGTTCTCAACAAACAGATTTTCTCCTTCCTAATCATATTCCCAATCAAGAAAACAGAAACCCAGAAGGCGCCAGCCTTTCGCTCGATGAAGCCTTAAAAATTGCCAAAGAGGAAATAGTCGCTACTACCTATAAGAAATTATACCCTTCAAAAAACGGAACCGATTTTGGTTTAATCTATGTTCCAGTAGATTATAATTTTGAAAAACCTAGATGGACCCTTGCTTACGAAATTGACGTTTCTACTCTACAACCTTTACGCTCCGAACGACTCACCATTGATGCAAATACTGGACAAATTATTTTTAAAGAAAATAGACTTTGCTCTTTTGCCTCCGGTACCGCCGAAACTAAATATCACGGAACCAAAACCATCCAAACCACCGAAACCATCGCAGGGTTTGTCTTGCACGATCAAACCAGAGGAACCGGAATTACCACCACCGATTTAAATACCAATGATCTTTTTTATGATGGCGATAATTATTGGAACAATACCAATCCAGCCATGGATGAAGTCGCCGGAGATGTTCATTGGGGAAGCGGTGCTACTTTTGATTTTTATCATAATGAACTAAATCATCATGGTCTAGATGGAAATGGTTTGGGCGTCAATAGCTTTGTTCACCTCAACGATTCCAGAGCGTATTGGGATGGAGACGATGCTTATTATGGAGATGGATTGGCGACACATTCTTTTGATTTGCCTTTCACTTATATCAATATTATTGCTCACGAAATGACACATGGGCTCACCCAATATAATTCGGACCTTATCTATGCTGGAGAATCTGGTGGACTCAATGAATCCATCTCAGACATCATCGGCGTATCGGTAGAAAATCAAACCAATCCAGGTTCGGTGGACTGGCTACTTGGTCAAGAGATCTCTTCTCAAGGAGATTATTTTAGAAATATGGCCAACCCAAAAGAAAAAGGAATGGCCGATACTTATAATGGCACACACTGGTCTCCTTCCACCAATGGCGTACATAAAAATAGTTCGATTGGAAACTATTGGTTTTATTTGTTGGTAGAAGGAGGAAGCGGAACCAACGATTTAAATTATGATTATAATGTGGAAGGAATTGGTTGGGAGAAGGCAACTAGAATTGCACATCAAACTTGGGCTAATTATTTGAATCCTGCTAGTACCTATAGTGACTGTGCGATTCTTTCGATAGAAGTTGCCAAAAATATTTTTGGAGAATGTAGTGAAGAGGTTCTTCAAGTTCAGAATGCGTGGATGGCGGTGGGTTTATTTTCAAACGAAGATTATCAAAAAATACTTGCTTCCCGCACCTCTTTTTGTGGATTGCCAGCCATCGTAAATTTTAGTTTTTCAGAAGAGATTACTACCCCACTTTGGACCTTTGGCGACGGAAGTCAATCGAACGAATTAACACCGATACATACCTATACGGAAAGTGGAGAATATACTATTACACTTTCGGGCATTGATTGTAGAAATAATAATATCTCGATAGTAGAAGAAAATTTTATTCAAATTGCAGAAGAAACTGCAGTATGTGATACGGTTCCTCTTACTAATGGAATGATCGCTACGACAAATCGGTGTTCAGGATTCATTATAGATGATGGTGGTTTAGAAAATTACAGCAACAACGTTCACTCTAGCCTTGAAATTATATCTGTGGATAGTGTTGAATATGAAGTCAATTTCGATTTTTTTGAATCTGCTAATAATGATTGCCTTGAAGTATATGTTAACGAAGGCGACTCTCTTCGATTGATCAATGATTTATGTGGAAACTACACGGGGCAAAACCTTATACTGAGAGGATACGGCATTAAGTTCATTTGGGACACAAATGCAACTTCTGTCGGGCCAGGATTTATGATCTCTTGGGAATGTAAAGCATACCATATTCCAATAGCAGATTTTTCAGTCTCTTCAAATATTCTTTGTGATAGTTTCTTTTCATTATCAGATAATAGTTCAGGTACTCCGAATAGTTGGACCTGGTTTTTAAATGATTCAATTATTTCTACTGTTGAGAATCCAGATGTTGCAGTTGCACCGGGCACTTATGATATTGGATTAATTGCCTGCAATGGATTCGGATGTGATACCATTATCAAAAACAATATTGTTACCTATGATGTAGAGTTATCAGAATGTAATGAATTTATGATGATTGATAACCTTAATATTATTTCAACCCTCTGTAAAGGTACGGTATTAGACGATGGAGGAAGAGAAGGAGATTATTCTAACTTTATTTATTCAATTGTAGATATTGCGACGCCAGGTACATACGGTTATCAACTTGACTTCTTATCTTTTGATATTCGCCAAGGAGACTATTTAATAATCTACGTCGATGATGGTAATGGCTTTTACTCGTACAGACAATTCCGCAATGAATACTCACCTTTTAGTCTATTAATTGATGTGCCCCGAATCCGATTACATTGGAGAACCGGATTCAACAATAGTAGTGCTCCCGGATTTGAGATCAATTGGACTTGCCAAGATACACCTAGAGCAAATTTTTCTAGCACGCTCTCTCAAGTTTGTAGTAAAACCATTGCCTTAAGAGACAATAGTGCATTCTCACCCGATCGTTGGGTTTGGTTTCTGAATGGAGATAGTATTTCTAATCAACAAAATCTGATTTTTGAATTAGAGGAGCCTGGCACCTATGATTTAGGTCTTATTGCCTGTAATGATAATGGTTGTGATACGCTGAATGTCCCCGACTATATTAACTTTGATCCCGCTCTTCCAGAATGCACAAATATTATTCTCCAAAATAATAACCATGTATTTTCCAATGCCTGTAGTGCCCAATTTACAGACGACGGTGGACCGGATGAATACTACGGAAATGATGTCCATGCTATTCTGGAAGTAGCAGCACCAGATGCAGTTGGTTATGAAATAGATCTGGGAGTGCTTAACATTCGTGAAAGTGATACGCTCTTCCTCTAT
>CALKJE010000016.1 GCA_937995675.1 uncultured Saprospiraceae bacterium | reverse complement strand
GAAGGAACTTGTAATTTTTTGGCTTATCTCACCTGTAAAAACAGCAATAATCCCTTCATTCGATATGCTGGAGTTTTTAATTATTGGCAATATCTCTATTATAGTTATCGTAGGTCAGATCGAGCCAATTTCAATGAATTCTATAAAACGTTAGCTCCTGGATTAAAGACAGATATTCTGGCCATTGAAGCGAATAATGCTGCTTATCCAGATTTTATTCCTACTAGTTTTAGAATTGCGACCTATGATGCTTACCTAAAAGCCCAAGGTGTCTCCGATGGATATGCCAGTTATAGTCAAGTGGTCATGCTTGTTCATGCTTGGGAAAATAGAGAATAACCGTCTCTGGAACTTAAATATCAAGTGCTAAATTCTTCTTTTATCCAATTTCTTCCCTGAACATCCTCCCTAAATGTTCCTAGGCGGCATTTTTAGCCTTTTCAAAAAACTAATTAATTAAAAACTCATAACATCAATGTAGATTCCTTATATTTATGTGTCCCTTACAACTTAAGTATTCGTAACAAGCTACCATTCAATCATTTTCTAAAAACTATCTATTCACCTCAACCTTCTATTTATGAAAATATTCAACAAACTCGTTATTATTACTTTCCTCACCTTTTTAGCTTCTTTTGGATTTGCTCAGGATAAATATGCTTTGGAATTGAATGCCAATAAGTATATTCCAGAAGCGAATTTGGATAAGTTTATTGAAACTCCTGCCATTCAGGATACAGAAATTATCAATGGTAAATATTACCGAATGGTTCAGTTTTTCGAAATTCCAAATGCAGAAGATCACCAACGAATAGCTGCCATGGGAATTGAATTATTAGAGTACTATCCAAGACTTACTTATCTAACGGCTATTCCTGCGAATTTACCAACTACTCAGCTAGAAGATTTAGATATTCGAGCAGTTTTTCAATTGGATAATTCTCTAAAAATGGATGCTCAATTATTAAATCAAGATTTTCCTGATTGGGCCATCGTTCGCAATGAGGTCAAGGTAACCTTGAAATACCAAAAAAATATCTCGGCTTCCGCAGCTATGAAGGAAATGGTAAATGCTGGTCTACAAATAGTAAAATCAAATGGTATCAATAATTTCTTTGAAACTCGAATCCATCCAGATAACTTAGAAAGAATAGCTTCTTTGCCGTTCGTTGCACATTTAGGTTTCGCTGCGGCTCCGGATATAAAAGACGATACCGAAGGAAGATCTTTACATCGTGCCAACGTTCTAGATACTGGATTGCCAATGGGACGAAATTATGATGGTACGGGGGTAAATGTGCTCGTTAGAGATGATGGACAGATCGGACAACATATTGATTTTCATGGACGATTAACGCAAGACTTGGCTGAGCCAAGAACAGATTTTGATACGCACGGAGACAACGTGGCTGGAATCATGAGTGGAGCTGGAAATTTTGATCCGACCAAACGTGGTATGGCTGCAGGAACTGGCGTTTATGTCCTAGATTATGACGCTTCTTTTTTAGATAGCACGATGTTTTATTTCTTTACCCAAGATGTTATTATTACCAACTCTTCTTATAGTAATGGTTGTAATGCCGGGTATACAGAAATCACCGCGACGGTCGATCAGCAAGTATATGATAACCCAACTTTAATGCATGTTTTTTCTGCTGGAAATTCCAATAATAATGATTGTGGATATGGAGCAGGTGACCAATGGGGGAATATTACAGGTGGACATAAACAAGGTAAAAATGTTACAACGGTTGCCAATCTTGAAGATAATGCCAATCTAGTAAATAGTAGTAGTCGTGGCCCAGCACACGATGGTCGTATCAAACCAGATATCGCCTCGAATGGAGCCGACCAATTTGGTACAGAACCAAACAATACTTATGATGAATTTGGTGGTACCTCTGGTGCTGCTCCGGGTGTCGCAGGTATTTTTGCACAATTACAACATGCCTACAAAACTTTGACAGGAGGTGGCGCTGCTCCTTCTGCTTTACTCAAAGGGATTCTATTGAATACCGCAAATGACCTTGGAAATGTAGGTCCTGATTTTAGATACGGATGGGGACATATCAATGCTTTCCGAGCGGTAAAAGTATTAGAAGAAAATCGATACCAAACATTGGAAGTAGGACCAGGTTCCACCACAGAATTTACCATTAATATTCCTGATGGTGTCAATAAAGCAAAAGTAATGTTGTATTGGGATGATCCTGAAGCAGTGAATGGGACTGGATTTGCGCTACTTAATGATTTGGATTTAACGCTTCAAAAAGATGGTCAAATTTATCTTCCTTGGGTATTGGATCACACACCAAACCCAACGACTTTAGATTTGCCTGCCACTAGAGGAGAAGATCACCTTAACAATATGGAACAGGTAGAAATTGATAATCCAACACCTGGAGATTATACGGTAACGGTCAACGGAACGGTTATTCCTTTTGGTGTAAAAAGTTTCTACATGATTTATGAATATCAAACAGCATCAGTTGATCTTACTTACCCAATTGGTGGAGAAACAATGGTGCCAGGAGAATTACAGAATATTCACTGGGATGCGCTAGGTCAAATGGATGATTATGAACTTTCCTATTCTACTGATGGTGGCACTACCTGGGAAGCAATTGCTTCTGTAGCAGGTACGGAAAGGATGTATACGAACTGGACCGTTCCTAATGTTACTACTGGAAATGGTAAAATCAGAGTTACCAGTAGTAATGGAAATATGACGATTAATGAAATAGATTTTAATATTGCACCCATGCCTCAAAACCTTGCGGTAGTGACGGCTTGTCCTGAAGGAATTACCCTTACTTGGGATGCTATGCAAGATGTGGTGAGTTATGATGTTTATGTATTAGGACAAAAGTATATGGAGGTAGTTGCCAATTCAGTTGGGAATACATTTCTATACACGACCAGTAATTTAGAAGCAGAACAATATTTTTCTGCCCTCTCGGTTCCATCCGGCAAGGCTTGGGGCACGCCTACGAAGCGCATCTGTCAATGTATCGACTTCAGTGT
>CALKJE010000015.1 GCA_937995675.1 uncultured Saprospiraceae bacterium | reverse complement strand
TGGAATACAAACAGAGAGGTTTTGTTCACTGATGTCTCCCGGATCAGTAGCGACTACCCGAACAATCCGGTCATGATGCACAAAATTTTTATTAAAGCTTAGTTCGTAACTAACCATTCGATAGATAAGTAGCACTGCCGCAATTCCTACCATGAGTCCCACCATATTAATAGTGGTGTAGGTTTTATTTTTTAATAATGTTCGAAATGCAATTTTTAAATTATTGTAAAACATAGCTTGGTATTGTTGAAATGTTGATTTGTTTAATCGTTTAATCGTTTAATCGTTTATGTTGGCGATTGGTCGGGATCGGCTGCCCGTCCGCTTTAGTTCGCTTCGCTCATGGATCTCCTTCGTCGATCTCGCGGTTCGTTCCCTTGGCATATTGTCATACGCCACCCTCCCGATGGTCGGGATCGGTCACTCATCTTTAATAGCATTCACTGGATTGATGGATGCTGCGCGGAAGGCTTGCCAGCTAACGGTCAGCATACTAATAGCCAAGATGGTTATGATCGTTCCTAAAAATGGGAAGACATTAATCTGCGCTTGATAAGCGAAACCAGTCAGCCATTTTTTTGCAATGAAATATCCAATCGGAAGTGCTACGATCGAAGCGATCAAAACCAAGTACATAAAATCTTTGGTGATCAAAATCATAATTTGACTGATACTTGCGCCAAGTACTTTTCTGATGCCAATTTCTTTATTGCGTTGTTCAGCCGTATAGGCAGCCAATCCAAATAGACCAAGTGCAGCGGTAAAAACAATGAGTAGCGTAATGAAACTGAGTGCTTTTCCAAAATTTTGGTATCCTTTGAAAAGTGCTCCAAAGTCTACATCTAAAAAACTATATCGGAATGGATAGCCAGGCTCTAATGCTGCCCAATTTTTTTGGATGGCTTTAACGGTTGATGGTATATCTTTAGAATTAATTTTTACAATCGCTTTTGGAAGGTAAGGATCATTCAATTCATGCATGACGAAAGGCGTGATAGATTCGTTAAATCCTTTCCAATGGAAGTCTTCGACCACCCCAATGATGACGCCATCACGGTTGGCAATTCGTTGACCAATCGGATCATCTTTGATATTATAAAAATTTACAAAAGATTCATTGACCACAAATTTTTGAATGGAATCACGGATGTCGGTGGCAGTGAAAAATTTACCCGCAGTTAGTTTTATATCCAATGCATTAATAAAATTTTCGTCTACTCGATTGAAATCTAAGATGGCGCTTTTTTCTCCAATTTGGTAACCGTTACCTCCCATTTCTTCACCGGGTAATCGATTGGCAAAACTTACTGTTTCGATACCGGGTATTCTAGATAATTCCGCTTGGGCACTAGATAATTGGAGCTTGCTATTTTGTAATGGAATAACCATGATTTGTTCGGGGTTAAAACCCAAAGACTTACTGGTGATATAGTTGAGTTGTTGGAATACAATTCCTAAAAATAAAATCAAAGCAGCGCAAATAGAAAATTGAGCAATGACCAATCCTTTCCGCAAAGGAGCATTTTCTTTACTCTTAGAAAAGTCTCCTGATAATACTTTGATGGGAGAAAAGCCGGAAAGGAAAAGGGCAGGGTAGATACCCGCAATTAATCCGACGATGATGGAAAGTAATATTCCAAAACCAATAATAAATAATGGTGCATCTTTTAGAATAGTCAATTCGAGATCCAATAATCTATTAAAGAAAGGAAGCATTAATTCTGCCAGTAAAAAAGCAAGCAAGAGTGCGACGATACTTTGTAAGATCGATTCAAATAAAAATTGAACAGAGGATTCCCAACGACTGGCACCGACTACTTTTCTTACGCCCACTTCTTTGGCGCGACTGGCGGAGCGGGCAGTGGAAAGATTGGTAAAGTTGATGATGGCAATAAATAAAATTGCAAAACCTACCAAGATATAAATAAGCATATAAAATTGATAGCTGTTCGCACTTATTTCTCCGTCAAGATGAGAATGTAGGTGAATATCTTTGATCGGTTGACTAGCGAACAGAACTTCTAGTTTTTCATTTGCATCTGAGGAAGTGCTAAATCCTGTTCGAGCGGTCTGATTCATTTTTTTATCAAAGCTGGTAGGATCGGTTCCTTGATGTAATTTTACATAACTATAATAGTTGAGCATATTGTCCCATTGGGTTTCTCCGCTGGTGCGATTTCTCCAAGGAATAAAAATGTCGAAATGAATATGACTATTGCTCGCAGGTTTTTTGAAAATACCTACGACCTTTAAATCTGTTTTATTATTAAACTTAATCACTTGTCCAATCGGATTTTCTTTCCCGAAAAATTGAGTAGCCATTCCTTCACTTAAGACGATATCGTTGGGTTGCTTTAATACGGAATTTGAATTACCGGTGGTAAATTCATATCCAAATACTTGGAAAAAATTAGTATCGACATAAGCATAGTTGTCGAGGTAACGAGTGACGTTATTATATTTAAATTGGGTTTCTCTCCATGCTGATTCTAAGCGAGTAGCGGCCTTTACTTCTGGGACATTTGCAGCCACGGCAGGAGCCAATGGATATGGTGTAATAGCCAACCATTCTTCCTCTTCATCATCTGTAAATAATGCAGTCAATCTATGGATGTCTTCGTAATCTGGG
>CALKJE010000014.1 GCA_937995675.1 uncultured Saprospiraceae bacterium | reverse complement strand
GTCTCAACTCCAGTCGTGTAAGTCAATACATTTAAGAGGTCTTCTGTGACAGGACTTGCATTCGGATCGGTTGGATCATAATCATCATACCATAGTCCTACGGCTGCTAAAACAACACCACCAACTGCTTGTAATTCAATTCGAGTGACATCATCTTCCAATCTTCGACCGTTTGGAAATCCATCCATATTTGGAATAAATTCTAGATCAGAAGTAGTATTGAAAGGCGCCACGGTTAAACCAATAGCAGCCGCTTGGACCAATCCTAAAGAACTGAAATTTGGATCATCACGAGGTGTAGGAGGTACGGCCATGTTGAGTCGTAACATATCTCCACCATTCGGTAAAAAGTTATTGATAAATGGCTTTCCGGCAGCTAAAGGATTACCTGCTTTTCCAGTCGCCAACTGATAAGGAATTACGTTAGGAACTCCCGTGTGGAAGATCGGCCACAGGTCAACAGAACGTGGTTTTTCTGCTGCTGGCAACAATAAAGTTCCGAATACCGCATCATCTAATGCTGTACCATCTAAAGCAGGATCTCCTTTTAATGGAAACAGTCCGTCTCCACCGTTGGAAAAGTCAAATCCACCTAAAGAAGCAGTTTGAATTCGCAGTGGACCAAAAGCTGGTACCGCTCCTCCAAAAAGATCATCATCCATGTATAATGCTAATTCAGGATTGTAGAAATATTCGAAATGCGCTGCATTTTCATTGTAAGGTGTTCTTCGGTTCCATTCGTCTTTTGCACCGATTGGAATAACTGCTTCGTTGGTTAAAGGCATTCCTAACCGAGAAACTTGTACCCAGTCACCGCTGTAGTCAACCGTTCCTGTTCCAGGATTCAAGGTCTTCATAGCAGGACGACTAGCAGAAGCCCATACACCGATTACATAGTCACCATCCAGAATATTTGCTGGTGTGGTCGCTGCTCCTTCTTTCAATAAAGTAGTAATTGGAATTTGTAAAGCAATAGAATGTACATTGTATTTTGCTAAGGCATCTCTTGATCTTTCTCCACCCTGACGAGGTGCGTTTCCTAAATCAAAAATAGCACCCAGGTCAACAAAAAACGGATCATCCGTTGGTCCGGCAAAAACTTGCTCTCCAGTCGTTGCCGTGGTAATGGCATCATTGAATAAGGTCGCATAAGTGGTACCTAGTCCAACTCCAGATTCGATAGAGCGAGGGCCGATATTTGGTGGAGGTACGATCCCATTCTGGACGATCACCTGGAAACTATTGCCACCATCCATACTTCTTTCTAAAGTATAAGTCGTCTTAAGATTTTGTGCACCTAAACGAATATTAAAAAAAGTGGTTGGATCTTCATTGACCGAGGTAAACGAAAAACGATAGATAATATCATCACCAGGAGTGGCCGTGTTATTATCAATATGAATTTCATAACGTACATTCTCACCGAACGTATAATAATTGGGACCACCCTGAGGCGCTTCACCTGGAATATAGTTGGCAATAATAGTAATCATATCCGGATTGTCCGGACTTCGGAAAGCGTAAAGATCCGTATTATCTGCGAGCGGATCATTAGAAATCAAGGGAGCTTCTCGATGACTGGAGGCCGTCAGGAAACCAGCAAAGAGCAAAAATGTAAAGGCAGTTAAACTGCGACGCAGAACCCAGTACTTAAGGGAAAACTGTTTCATGTAAGATCATTTTGGCATCAGTATTACCGTTCAGGCTCTGAGATTTTGAGCTGAAAAATAGGCTGATAGTTAAAAAAATAAGATTTTAAATTGGCCAGTATTTTCTCTATTTTATTTAGAAAACCGACCGAGGGAGCCGAAACCGTGGCTCTTCGTTTTGTTGCAGTGCGGAAGTAAATTTCTACCCTTAAAAATGGATTTGTATTTTACTTTTTCAGATAAATGTTCGGTGTAGTTCAGTGATGTGTCCTTTTTTCTTTTTGGAAATAAAGATTCCGTTAGCGTAGTGCCAAAGTAGCTTTCAGTACTTCCAATTCAGGATGTACAGAATTAGTAACTGATGCGGCTTTTGTATGAATCGCTACTTTTTCTTTGTCGTTTTTAACTTGGTAAATTTTTGCTAACATTCTGTTGGTATCGATATTCAAAGGACGTTTTCTATATTCTTTGTCCGCATATTCTAATGCTTTATCTGGATTGTCCAAAAGGTCAAGGTAAAGTGATGCATATTCCATATTCATATTGTGACCGTTGGCTTCGTCATCTTCCAACATTGGAAAAATTTCTGCAATGAGTTCGTCTCTTTTTTCGATCTGATTTCGATCATTATAGATATGAGCCATCTGAATGTAAAAGCCAACTTCAGGAATGATATCCATTGCCTCTTTGATATAACTTTCTGCTTTTTTAGAATCGTTGCTATTATAATAAATGTCACCAATTGCTGCAACCGCAAAAGGGTAATCCGCTCGTGTATTTAAAATTTCTTGATAAACAGCTAAGGCTTTTTCATCTTGTCCATACTGCTGATATAATTCTCCTAATGTCAACATAGCCCAAGCAGTTTCTTCATAACCAGGGTAACCAGATTTTACAGCCATTTCCATCGCTTGGATAGCACCCGCGACATCACCATGAATTTCACGTAAGTAAGAAACACGAGAGTAAGAACGGATATCTGGCTTAACAGAAATCATTTTGTCAGACATGGCAACGGCTTCTTTATAATTGCCTAATTCAACATTTGCATCTACAAGTACACCATATATTTGTGCATTAGCCGGATTGATTCTTAGTGCCTTTTCACCTGTTATTTTAGCTTCTGCAAAATTGTGCAAAGACAATTGAACACCAGCTTTGGTAGTGAGCGCGATAAAAAGTTGATTAATATCTTCTGGTTTAGAATCGATAACCTCATTCAACATTTTTAAAGCTGCAGGATAATAGTGTCCATGTTCTCCAGTAACCCGTGCTTCTTTAGTAAATAACTGTGCAAGATTGATTTTTGCAGTAGCATCATCTGGATTTTCAGATAAGGTTACTAGTTGTTTAGCATAGAAATTTTGTGAAAAATCCCATTCCTTATCAAGTTGGATCTTTTCACTCCGTTCTAATAATGCTGGGACGTTGGAAGTTAAATTAGTTTTGGTTTCCGTTTGTGATCCACATGAGAATAAAAGACTGATGAGACCACTAAAAAAGATAAATTTTAAAGGAGAAAAAACATTCATTGTAAGGTTCATTTTATGGTTTATAAATTACTCGATTACCTAGTATATGGTTATATACGAGTATAAAGTAGTTTTTGGATTATGGGAAATAAAAAATGTCTAAAACATGAAAGCGTTTGAGGTGTGTCTTCTTGGCTGCTGCTAAAAAGCTTTATTTGATATAATGTTCAGCCCTTTTATTAAATATTTTTTTTTTTAGAATTTTTTCTAGAATTTCGGGTGAAATAAGTGGTTTCAAGTTAAGATTGGGACGGTCGGGCTTATCCAATAAACTGTGCCAAAATAAATTAAAAACCTGCCTGCCTGCAGCGGGCTTCAAAAACAACCTCAACCTCAAAGCCTAAAAACGGAGGCTTGTAATCGACTGATAATCAGATTACTAAAGATTTTTTTACGTTAAATAGAAATTTAAAATTGCCTGCCGGTCAAGCAGGTTTTTGAAGTTGCAGTTGCGCTTGAAAAACAGGAAATCTAGAACAGTCCCTTAAGATTTGTATATTGCTGAAGGAAATCTTCACTCTTTTATTTTTTTCTCAATGTTATTTTTGATCATTTCTTAATTAATCATATCTTTTTTCTTCATCTTATCTTTCAACATGATAGCTGCTTGAGTATATCCACCACCACTTCCATCAATAAAGTGAATATGATTAGTATCTCGATTGCGAACATAACAAGACATAATACTTTTCTGACTTATATGGATTCCGTAAATAATTTCTCCTTTATTTTCTAAATAATCTAAAAAAAATTCTAATGTTTCTCGTTGAGCGGTCCTACTGGAGATAATCATGTTAATTTGCCCGTCTAAAACGAAGATATCAGACAACTGTATGAGTTCATTTAAATATTTTTCTCCTGGTTTACTTTTTAAGTACCAATATTTACCGATGACAACGTAAAGCCAATTCTTCAACCATTCTAGAAAAGTAAATCTGGGTCGTCGCATTTTTAATTCTACGAGGACTTTATTAAAACCTGCATCGAGTTGAAGTTTAGGCAAAGAAATAGGGTTTCTTTTTTTGTGTGAGCCATAAATCTCATCAGCCTTATCAAGGATTTTTTTAAAAATTAGTGCCTGTTCTGATTCATTTATGGTTCTAATTAAAAGACACAGAATTTCGTCTTTATCTTTAGGAGGAGAAATCCTATTCCAGCGACATTCCATTCCTTCTAAGTTCAAGGTGGCATTTTCGTCACCTTGTTGGTAAAAACTAATATCTCTGAGTTTAATTAATTTTTCTGCGTAATGTAAGCCAGTACCTAAAACAATCGGAATTGTATGTAAGGCATTAATACTTACTTTTGCTATTTTTAGTTTACGGTTATTTTCATATACTTCTGAAACAGGAAGACTACCAACTCTTAAATCTATATTGAATTCTTTTTTTACATTATTTTGATGTTGCACTAAGGCAGCTATGATTTCGGAAAGTAAAGCTGGTGGTACCAAAAGTGTTGCACCATCTCCACCGAAAAAAAAAGGTATATCAATTTTAATTTTTGCAGCAATATTCAATGCGGCAATTATACTTCCTGTTGCTATTAAATTGACTACCTCAAAAAGTCCATTTTTTACAGCTTTGGTAGAACCCTTGATATCTGTCACGATTATCTGCCAATCGGTTGGTATTTGCTCAAAAGCATCAGAGCGACAAAGTAATTCATTAACAGATTCTTCATGACTCAATAAATTATTATAGAACAGGAGACTATCCATTCAAAGCTTTTAAGGAATATTAAACTAATACCAGCAAGTTACTGAAAGATTATAACGAAACAAAAGGAGTTGTCTGAAATGTACGTGTAGGATAGATTATTTAGATTTCAAAGCATTTATTTTCATAAAAATAAATTAACACTGATCTCCGTATCGAGCAAGAGAGAAATTTGAATTTCAATATACACCTTAGAGTCAAATTTCCATTTACAGATTTCTTGTTATAGTTGATTTTCAAATACGTTTTTGGGTGGATGCTACAGCAAATCTCACTTCAGTCGAAGCAAAAAAGTGATCGTCTAAAAACAATTTCATTAAAACCATTTTTTTCGTTTAAAATAATACAACAAGGAAATTACAATAATAAACATTACTGCGAGTAGTATAAAATATCCATTTTTCGCTTGTAGTTCTGGGATATTTTCAAAGTTCATTCCATATAAACCGGTCAAAAAAGAAATGGGAACAAAGATCGTAGTTACTACTGCAAGTACTTGCATGACCTGGTTCATTTTAAAACTAATTTCGGAAAGATAAAGATCCTGCAAACCATTGAGCATATCCCGATAAGTTTCTATCATATCCATTACTTGTACGGTATGATCATAAACATCTCTTACAAAAATTGTGGTTCGATCTTCGATAAAAGGGCTATCTGATTTTGCGAATTGACTAATAGCTTCACGGAGTGGTGAAATAGATTTACGTATTATCAGTAATTCCTTTTTTAGATGGTGTATTTGACTTTTCAAATTATTACCGGGCTCTGATAATAATTGGTCTTCCAATGATTCGATAACTTCTTCTATTCCATTGATAACTTGGTGGTAATCATCTACAATACTATCAATCAAAGCATAAGCAAGATAGTCAGCTCCCTGTTGTCGAATCCGACCTCGTCCTAACTGTAAGCGCTGACGAACAGCAGCAAAAATATCTGTTTCATCTTCTTGAAAAGAAAGGAGCAAACCTTGATTAAAGTAGATACTAATTTGTTCTGTTTTTACTTTTACTGTTTTCTTATCAAAAGAGAGTGCTTTGATACTTACAAAATTCCCTTTTTCATATTCCTCATATTTGGGTCGCTGATTGGTATCAGCGATATCTTCTAAAATCAGAGGATGGATATCAACGCTTTTTCCAAGAGACTCTATTAAAATAGTGTTGTGTAAGCCACGGATATCATACCAATCTACAACTTCATCAACGGATGGAGAAAAAATAATATTATTATGACTATGAAGATCTTGTTCTTCAAATATCTCGTTGTTATACTTTTGATAGTGAATATGTACTTTGTCTACTTTTTGGTCACCTGTGAAGATGACAGAACCTGGAGGTAGCCCCCCCTTTTTTCTTTGTTTAGCCATTCGGAAAAATGCTTTAGATGTTGCTTATTTCTTTTCTTTATAAAGTAAAGTACGATGAGGAAATGGGATATCAATTCCTTCTTTATCAAATCGTTTTTTAATCGTTTCTAGTAAATCACAACTTAATACGAATCCATCAGCAGAATCTTTAGCCCAGGTCCAGGCTCTTAAGTTGACAGCAGAATCACCTAAAGAAATTACGCGGACAGGAATTTCGGGGTCTCCTTTTGCTATTTCCGCTTCCTTTCGAGGATCAATATGAAGCGCATGATTTTTTATTTCTTCAACCATAATTTCTTTTGCCTTGTCAATATCACTATCGTAGCTAATTCCGAAATCGATAAATTTACAGACTTTTCCATCTGCAAAATCTGCGTTAACAATTATCTCATTACTAATGATAGAATTAGGAATAATGATCCGTTTATTTTCAAAATCTCGAATGACGGTATGTCGCAGTGTGATGTCTTCTACTATACCAGTGAACTCTTTTAATTTGAGTCGATCTTTAATCCTGAATGGTCGAAATACAATGATGAAAACTCCTCCAATAATATTACTAAGTGCCTGTTGAGAAGCAAAACCAACCGCTACTGTTAAAATACCCGCACCAGCAAGTAAAGAGCTAGCCAAGGCCCGTAAACTGGGCACAGAATAGATGACGATACTGAAACCGGTAACGTATACTAACGCCACCACAATATACCTTAGAAAGTGGTAATTGGTAGGGTCACTCGCCATTTCTTCTGTAGATCGCCTAATTAGTCGATTGAAAAATCGATTGACCAAATAAGCCAGAAGAATAGTTCCAACAGTAATAGCTATAATAAATCCAATGTGTAAAAAATCATACTTCATATTTGGAAAGATAAAAAAAAATCGTAAATAACTCTTACCGTAAATATATAGGTTAAAGAATATTTTTGATAAAAAGAGCGACACTATGTACGTTTAGTGCCGCTCCTGAATCAAAGATAGGTTTTATCTACTTTTAAGATCTATTGGTAATTTTAGATGCTAAATGTTTTTTGATAAGTCAGTGGCCCTAATTCATACTTCGTCTCTAAGATATCTGCTGTTACTTCTTTTATAAAAGACTCATCAGATTCATTAAAATATTTTAATTGATTTTTCAGAATAAAAGGTTCAAAAGTTTTATTCCAAATATACTTTTTACTAAGCTGTTTAGCTTTTTCAATTTCTCCTTTGGTATAGTAAACAGCAGCCAACAAATCGTATGAATGAGGTGTCGCTCTGACATTTATTTCTCGTTGTGCAACCACCATTGCTTTTTCAATTTCTTGAGATTGATTGAGATAGTATTCACAAAGAAAAGCATTGTACATATTTCCATATGCAGGTTGGCTTACTTCTTTCGCAATTTCATAGTAGGCATTTTTTGCAGCCTTTTGCAAATTAGAAAATTCTAAAATTTCTGCTTGTAATAGTCTAATCCCAGGGTCTTGACTATGTAAAGCAATATGATTTAAAATTTTAGTAGCACCAACTACATTATTCTCAGCTGAATAAGTGATCCATGCTAGACCTTTCATACTATACCAATCAGCAGGATTTAATGTAAGTGCCTTGAGGTAGTAAGCTCTTGATAAATCAATTTCTCCAGCATGGCCATAATAGTCTGCTAAATTGGTATAAATCCAGCTGATACGATTAGTTTGTTTTCCAGATTCAGCGATGACCTCCGCTTGTTTCATCAGCGCAATGGTTCGGTCTAGTCTGCCCTGACCATCCTCCCACTTTGCTAAGCGTATCAAGTAATTAAAATCTTGATTTTCAGATAGTTGATCTAACATTTTTATCTGTGCACCTTCGTCACCTAATTCTTCATAGAGATCAAAAAGCATTAAAGTGGATGCTCGTCGATTACTTCCTAATTTATGAGCCTGCTCTACTAAATCTAAGGCTTCACAAAACCGATGTTGAGAAATATAGTTATGTGCTAAAGCTCGTAGTATACTAGCCTGATTAGAATTTTGTTTACCGCTAACTTCTTTCAATAAATATTCTGCACTCTTTAAATCTTGGATAGCTGCCGTCGTCGCAAACTTTGTACTATAAGCATTGGCAAGCTGTACTTGAAAGGTCAGTTGATTTGGTGCACTCTTTACTTTACTTTTCCAAAAATCTACCTCGTTATCTAGCTGTGTTATTTTTTTAGTAGGCTGATATTTTTCTAAAACTTCTACTGGAAGTACATCCGCATAGCTTTGTGTTAGGAAAAAGAAGAACAATAATTTTATAGATAACAACTTCATCTTTGATTCTTTTTTAATTTATTACGTATTTTTTAAAAAATGCAGCAACAGGTCAATCACTTGCATGACCTTCCTGCTGTGCATATTGGAACCCCAAAAAGTGATTAGACATAATCCCAATCACCTTTTAACAGCCTATATACTCAACTACCAAGGAGTAGCCAAGTAGGGGAATCCACTCTCAAATGCCTTGTCATTAGACGATACATTATCTGAGGTTAAACCTGCATTAGCAGAACCATCTGGTCCTCCAAAAATTAACAGTAATTCAACATCAATTACATCGTCTGTAAGTGTTCTTCCTGTGAGTACATTAGTACCATCGAAAAAGGTAGTTACGCCGCTGGTAGAAACGGTTAGTATATCCGTTGCCAGGACAGATGAAAAAGTAGGTGCATCTAGTCCGAGTGCGTTGGTTGTATATCCAGGGTTTAAGGTAGTAAGCGTTGTCTCAAAAATAGAAGAAAACGCTCCTCCCATTTCTGCTGGAGTGGTGGTATTAAAATCATCCTTTCTATCAGAAGGAACAAATACGGTGTTTACTGCGGGACGGCCCATCTGATCCGCTTGACTAAACGTACCTGAAAAGTCAACGGTAGGCATATCATCTTCATCTTTATCACAAGAAGTTAAAAAAAGACTGACTGATAAAAGAAGAATTAATGTGAAAAATTTATTTATTGAAAACATAATGTTTTGTTTTTATTAAAAATTGAATATTAAAAAATATAAGCGTGCAGATTAGTTCTTCACCTTAGTTTCTACCCATGTATTTACAGAAGTATCATTACCTAAAGTAGACTTTGGTACTTCTACTACAATCGCAAGTACATTGGTACCTGCAAAAGTATCTGTCCCAGGATCAGAAAATCCAGTCGCATTGCCAGCAAGTACATCTGTATAAGCTCCTAAATCAAAAAAGAAAGGATCATCTCTTGGTCCAGCAAATAATTTACTATTTCCAGATGTTCCTATCACAGCATTATTTCCATAATCAGTGATATCAACTTCCATTCGAGTAGCTAACTCATCTATTGAAGAATTAAGACCAGTAGTTCCAGGTGCATATGGTCCAAAAGCATACATCTTTCCGTCTCGCGGAATTAATTGTATAACAAGATCTTCTACATTATCTGAGTTATTGTCAATATTAATTTCTACTAAAACATTTTCGTCAAAATTAGCTGCGGCAGTATTATTTGGACTTAAAAGGCCTTGAAGTGTTATGGCAAATACCATATTATTTGAATTCTCGCTACTTTCAAAAGCGTAGAAATCAGCAATATCTGATGAACCATTGGTTACTGCTGGTGCATCGATATGATCGGCAGACATAAAAAGAATTCCACTCAAAAAAAGTATAGAAAGTACAAAAAATAAATTTAATCGTTTCATAAATAAAAGGTTAACTAATTAATTAAAAAGAACTCCGTATTTTTTCGATACTGCTTATTACTATCAGGGATATCTCTTTTATAGGAGCAAAACAACAATTGCGTCATTTACCTTAGGTACGTGTACAGTTTTAGTTTTGGATCTTTATTATGGCTTTTTTTTTTGTTTTTTGTCAAAACAAGGTTGGATTAGTGCTTTTTATACAGGATAATTAGCAGAAGTTTTTTTTTTCTAAAAAAAAGTATTTCCTTTAACCTGTCAATGATCCATAATATCATCTGGAACGCCCAATAAAAACTTTTTCTTTATGTTATCATTTTTATAATGATAATACACTAGAGCATTTCAATTCAAATCTTAAATCTAAATTCAATTATGCAAGCGGAAGAACTAGTAAGGCGGTTAAAGAATCAAGAAGAACCAGCACTGGCGTACCTATATGAACAGTATTCTGGAGCATTAATGGGGATTATTTTCCGTGTCTTGGGAAATCGGGAAGCGGCCGAGGATATTTTACAGAAAACCATGCTTAAAGTGTGGAATAGCATTGGGTCTTTTAATCCAGAAAAGTCATCATTATACACTTGGATGGCAACAATAGCAAGAAACTCAGCGATTGATAAGCGTCGATTAAAATCTTTTCAGAACAATGAAAAAACCAAAACCATCGATGACCTCGTATATCAACCAGCAGGGGGACAAACAAGCACTGCAGCAATTGATGTAGCAAGACTTACCTCCAAATTAGAATCAAAGTATAAAGACGTCTTAGATCATATATATTTAATGGGATACACTCAAAAGGAAACTTCTGAGAAATTAGAAATTCCTTTAGGTACCGTAAAATCAAGATTAAGGTTGGCTATAAAATCCATAAGCGAAGAACTCAAAGATGAAAAAGGGTTGTTCTTTGGATTTCTATTATTCATTTTATTAATCTTATTAATGTTATGACTTTGAACGAAATAAGAGAATCGGGATTATTGGAACTATACGTATTAGATACATTAGAAGGGACGGAACTTGCTCAAGTCGAAAAGGCATTGATAGATTTTCCAGAACTAAAAGCGGACATTAATACCATTGAACGTGCTCTCCAATCTTATGCATATGCTTCGGCGATCAGCCCAAGTCCAGGCCTTAAAGAACGTATTTTAGAGGAAGCAAGGAAAACACCTCCTCCTAGTTCTGATAATAATCCACCTGGCAATAATCCAAAAGGTGGCGGTGGTAATGGGTTCTTCAGTGTATTGATCGGATTACTTTCTTTACTGAGTGCCTTTTTTGCTTACAGTTGGTTTTCTACCAATCAAGAAATGCAAGCAATGGAAGAACGACATTTGATAGAAAATCAAATTTGTGATTCAATCCAAGCAGCAAGCGCTTCACAGTTTGCACTTTATCAAGATTTAACGAATCCTAATAACGCCATTATTGCCAACTCAGAGCATCCTAAGTACACAGAAACAGAGATCTATTTTTACCATAATCCGGTTGATAGAAAAAACTATCTGCAACTTAGTTCCTTGCCTCCGATTGACAACAACACACAATCTTATCAACTATGGTCAATTATTGGCGACGATCCACCAAGACCATTAGATGTTTTTCAATCCGACGAAGATGTTCTTCAGGTCCAGCATATCGAAGGGACACAAGTTTACGCAATTACAATTGAGAAAAAAGGTGGTGTACAATCTCCAACGCTGGATGACCTAATTGGTACTTTCACAATATGACACTAGGGAAAAAATAATAAGATGCTTTTATGTCAAAGCATCTTATTATTTCCTTATAAAAAGCTGTAGTAGTACGATTTAAACCTCTCTCAAAAATTTCTGACAACTATAATTCCCTTCCTTATTTAATAAAGAAGCTGTTTAAGAATCATCTTATCTTAATTAATAGACTTCCCTTCTTCTACTGGCCTGATTCTTGGAATTATTTTTATTCCTCCCTGTTTTATTATTCCAACAAACTAAATTGACCATTATGAGAACAACTATGGTTTTAAGGTGGCTATTGCTGCCAATGGTAGCGATGATCCTACCTTCTTGTAATCAGTTAGATTCCGTCAGTTCTATTGACGATATTGAAATTCAAGCCGATTACGCACTTCCATTAATTAATTCAACTACTACCATTAAGGATTTAATCGAAGCATCTGACACAGAAGCTACGTTGATCAATACCACTAGTGATGGTACTTTGGCTTTTAATTATTCGTCTACTGGACCGGAAGTTAAATCAGATCAACTATTTACAGATCTTCCAGACTTTCCATTTGCAGTTCCAAACGAACGTGCAACCGTTGCGGTTGAAATTTTTCCTGGTGTTCAACTAGAAACATTGGATTTAAAAAGTGGAACGATGGAATTTCAAATCATTAGTTCTGTAACGGCAGATGTAGATGTTCAGATTATTTTTTCTAATCTAACAAAAAATGGACAGCCTTTTACCGTAACCGAACAACTGATTAATCAAGGAGCTGCTCCACAAGAATTTCAAATAGCACCAATTGACGTTTCTGGATATAGCCTTACTTTGGATAACGAAGAAATGACGGTTGAATATATCGCTACAAAAGTAAGTGATGGTAGCGCTGTAACCTTAGACGTTGTCGGAGGTTGGGGCCGAAACTGGGAATATGGTTTTGTTGCTGGAAATTTCACTACCCAAGAATTTGGGATGGAAGAAGATACTTTGGTGATTGATTTATTCGATCTAGGATTTGATGGAGCGTTAACTTTAGCAGATCCTCAGTTAAACTTGGTATTCGAAAATAGTTTTGGACTGGACGTGCAAACTCGAATTTCGCAATTGACCATGATCAACGCAGCAGGAGAATCCATTTCTCTTAGCGGTCAAATTGCAGAAGAAGGTTTTTTATTAGATGCACCTAGACTCGATGAAGTAGGTAGTTCTAAATCAAGTACGCTTACCTTAAATAAGAATAATTCAAACATCGTTGAGATGTTGGCTATTCAGCCACAAAAAATCATTTATCAACTGAGCGGAGAGATAAATTCTGATAATAATTCAACCACTGCTTTTATTCAACCACAGAGTAAAATTACCACTTCTATCGAGGCGACCGTTCCAGCATATGGTACTTTTAAAATGCAGACAGCGCAGGAGACGGATGTTGATTTTGGTCAACCGGATCAATTAAAATCTGCTAGCTTTAAATTGATTACTACCAACGGAATGCCTTTTGGTGCACAAGTACAATTTTACTTTTTAGATGATAATAATACCATTCTAGATTCTTTATTTAGAAGTCAAGAAATGATTCTATCCGCAGCTCCCGTAGATGCCGATGGATTCGCTGAAACGCCTACTCCATTAACTACGGAAATAGAGGTACCAGCTAATCGACTAGCAGCTATGAATCTAAGTAAAAAGATGCTAATGAAAGTCAACTTAGCAACCACCAACGACGGACAAACGCCTGTTAGAATTACACCTGATCAAGCTTTAGGTGTCAAGTTAGGAGCTATTTTATCAATCGAAGAATAAAAAAATCAACATGAAAAAATTTACTATAAATAAAATCCAAGAAGCTTATCTGTCTGGCGGGCAGGGACTTCGAAAAAAATATTGTTTCATTTTAGGTTTCATTTTACTGGGCATGATTCCAGTACAAGGTCAGGATATTGGACTAAGCATGATGGATAATCTCTGGCAAACGAATACCTTAAATCCAGCTAAAGTTACGGACCGAAAATTCATTTTTAGTTTTCCTGGCTTAAGCGCCAGTCTCGGTACTTCTGCCTTAACACTCAATAAAATCACCTCAACAAATGCAGCTGGTGAAACCGTTATTAATGCCAATGATCTGATTAGTCGGTTGAATAATAAAAATACCGTCTGGGCGAATACAAATTTTGAAACGTTTCATTTAGCGTTTGGAGGAGCACGCTGGCAAATATCGCTAGGACATGCTTTTAAAACCAATACGAGTATCACTTTTCCAAAAGAGTTAGTACAATTAGGTTTACAAGGCAATGCACAATTTATTGGAGAAACAGTCAATATTGCTCCTGAATTCAATACGAGTACTTATGGAGAATGGGCTATTGGAACGGCGATTAATTACGACAGATTTACTTTTGGAGCAAAGATGAAGTTACTTGGTGGACTTTCTAATTTTTCTTCCGGTAACGCTGTAGCCAGTATTCATACCGATGAATCTAGTGTTTACGAATTAAGTTTAGCATCTGATTATACTATCAATTCTGCTGGACTTATTGATGTAAGTGGTCTTGAAGGAAACGGAGGTGAAGTCGATATTAGTATGACGGACATGGATGCTATGGATGCTTTGTTTGGACAAAACAAAGGAATTGCTATTGACCTCGGTGCTACATTTCGACTCAATGATAAATTAGAATTTAGTGGTAGTATTTTAGATCTAGGAATGATCAGCTGGAAAGAAAACGCTAAGGTGTATTCTAGTAAAGGTGACTATGAATATAAAGGTCTAGATTTAATCAATCTGGTAGAAACAGAAGATACTGATTTTGGACAGATTGCAGATACGCTCAGTGAAATTTTTCAATTTGCGAAAGCAGATCAAAGTTATAATACCACTCTTGCGTGGCGAACGTACTGGACGGCTAGCTATCAGGTTTCAGAAAAATTTAGCGTCGGTGGTTTGATCCACACTCGTAAACTAAAAGGAAATTTTGACCCCACCGTTGCCGTTAGTGCTGCCTTAGATTTAGGCCGCTGGTGGACTTTAGGTACCAACCTTAGTCATGGAAAATCAACTGGTTTTGCTTTGGGTGCTAATACTGCCTTGCGACTCGGTCCAGTTCAACTGTTCTTTGCAACAGATAATTTACCTGCTTTATTCAACGTAGCGAACAACAGTTATGCTCACGCGAGATTAGGAATGAATCTAGCGTTTGGAAAAAGAGATGATTGATCGATTTTTTGATGTGCGGATTAGTAGATGTGCGGATTGGAGGATGTGCAGATATACATAGCTTCCATCCGCACATCTATCAATCAATGAATCCGCACATCAATGAATCCGCACATCTATCAGTTACCAGTGACCACTCGCCACCAGAATCCTGGGCGCCACAATTGTTTATGCCATTCAGTAGTGGAATCTGCGTAGATTTTATTTAAAAAGTCCATTACAAATTTATTGTTCTCTACTCGATTGGTCAGAAAATTTACTATCCTCGGATAAAGCATAATTCGTTGCATCAAGTAACTGGCTTTAAGTTCTGTACCTAGTACACGTTGTATTCTCACATCATACGCCTTCATAAATTTTGCATCATATTTTTCTGCCTTCAAACAATTCATTGCTTGATCAGCCGCAATAGTTCCACTATAAATAGCATTACCAATTCCTTCGCCTGTAAGTGGATCAATCAAGTGTCCAGCATCTCCTACCAACATATAATGATCTCCAGATAAAATTCTTTTTTTAGATCCTAATGGCAAACCATATCCTTTGACCGTGTCTGTGATTTCTGCATTTTTAAAACGATCTTTTAATCGTGGATGCGTCGCAACTAATTCCTCAAGTGCCTTCCTCATATTAAATTTACGATCACTAATCATATCCGTTCGCATGCCTAATCCGACGTTGGCTCCATTATTTGGTAAAGGAAAGATCCAAAGATAACCAGGAACCAATTCTTTAAAATAATGTAATTCAATGGCTGGCTGTCCTTCGAGGTTGGCTACGTTTTTATAATAAACTCTCAAGCCTCCAGCATGATGGCGATTGTCTTTTTCTAGTCCCGCATGTTTACGAGAAAAAGCAGAATGTGCACCGTTAGCAATAATGAGCACTTTGGTTTGGATGGAAAAATTTCCGCTTTTATCTTTAAGGAGATATCCTTCTGGTATTTTTTTATATTCTGAAATTTGTACGCCTTCTTGTAAATCAATACAGTCGTGTCGTTTGACTTCTTCGATTAAGAAATTATCAAAAACCAATCGAGTAGCAACATAACCGGGTGCAGGAGGATAGTCCTCTTCTGCTAAGTCCTCCGGCGTAAAATCGAAGTGCATTTCCTTTCCATTGGGCGAAGTAAATTTAAAGCCCCACATACCTACTTGAGGCTGGGCTCTAAAACGATTCATTATTTCTGGATCCATTCGATTCAAAACGGTAGATACTTTTCCACTTAAAGCATCTCCACAAATTTTGTCTCTCGGAAAAGTGGCTTTATCAAGCAGGACACAAGATTGGTTAGCATAGGCTAGTTTTAGGGCTGCGGCAGCACCTCCAGGCCCAGCACCAACGATACAAATATTTGTTTTCTTCATAGACAGTAAAATTAATCAATAAATTTTGTTTTGATAAAAATAAATTCTGTATTCACTTTCTACTTAAATAACTGTACTTTTAAGTTGCAATAAAAAAATCAATGTATTCTTTTAATATTTCAAATTAATAATGAAGAATAATATTCTTATAAAAATCATCATCTTATTTCTCTTTACGAGCAACAGTTCTTTTGTTTTTTCTCAAGATTTACCTTGGGTAAAAGTAAAGGGCAATTCCTTTTATTTAGAGAATGGAGAAAAAATTATATTTAAAGGATTGGATGCTAGTGATCCTGACAAATTAGAAAAGGATGGACATTGGGATCAGGACTACTTTCGTCAGATAAAAAGTTGGAATGCAAATATGGTACGTTTTCCAATTCATCCTAAAGCATGGAGAGAAAGAGGAGCGGAAGGTTATTTCGAATTATTAGATAAAGGAATTGAAATGGCCAAAAAAGAAGGACTCTACGTAATCCTCGATTGGCATAGCATTGGAAATCTTCGTTCAGAAGTATTTCAACATGAAATGTATAACACCACCAAAAAAGAAACCTATGAATTTTGGATAGCCATCGCCCAACGATATGGCGACAACTCTACGGTAGCCATGTTAGAACTCTTCAACGAACCTACGCTAGGTGGCGGCAAATTTGGAACTTGTACATGGACTCAGTGGAAAGAAATTATAGAAGAACTTATTATCATTGTCGAGGCAAATGGAGCTAAAAATATTCCACTGGTCGCTGGATTTAACTGGGCTTATGATTTAACCAAAGTAATAGAAGATCCTATTGACGCAGAAGGGATCGCCTATGTAAGTCATCCTTATCCACAAAAAAGAGCGCAACCTTGGACGAGTCGATGGGAAGCAGATTTTGGTCATGTAGCGGATCAGTATCCAGTAATTTTGACGGAAATTGGGTATTGTGCAGAAGCTGATAAAGGCGCACACATCCCAGTTATTAGCGATCCATCTTATGTAGCGGCTATCACTGAGTACGCAGCGACCAAAGGCATCTCTTATTGCGTTTGGGTGTTCGATCCTGACTGGTCTCCAATGTTAATTAAAGATTGGGAGTATAATTTGACGGAGCCAGGAAAAGTTTGGAAGGCAGCGATGAAACGATAGGAGATGGAAATAACGAACTAATTTAAATCTCAATGGTTTAATACAGCATGGAACAAATCTTCTCTATTAAAGGCATGACCTGCAACGGTTGTCGAACCCACGTCGAGCAAAAACTTAATAAACTACCAGAGGTGGAACAAGCCATTGTCACACTAGAGGATCATTCAGCAAAGATCACAAGTAGTCGTCATCTAACCGTTGAGCAACTCCAAGCGACACTTCCAGAAAAATACACTGTAAAAGATGAAACGGTAATGCCTGTCATTGCGCCCATTGCTATAATGGACAAAGAGACTTCTGAATGGCGACAACTCTTTCCACTCTTCTTGATTTTTGGTTATTTGACTACTGCCTCAGTTTTGATGAATATTAATCCTTGGTCAGGAGGAGATTTTATGCTCGATTTTATGGGGTTGTTTTATATTGTTTTTGGATTTTTTAAATTATTGGACTTAAAAGGTTTTCCAGCCTCCTTCGGAATGTACGACCCGATTGCAAAACGAATACCCATCTATGGCTGGATTTATCCTTTTTTAGAAACCGCTTTAGGCGTTTTATTTTTAATGCGTTGGCAAATTCCCGCAGCCTTAATCATCACCATCGTTATTTTGGGTATTACCACCATTGGAGTGGTAAAAACATTATTGGATAAAAAACAAATTCAATGTGCTTGCCTAGGTACCGCGCTCAAACTTCCTATGACCAAAGCTACCCTAATAGAAAATTCTGTTATGCTGGTCATGGCTATGTGGATGCTTAGTAGCTTATAAAATTTTCATTTAAAAATAATCGACTTCTGTTTCTGTGTGTACCAAATGGTATTTTTCACCTCACTATGCCCTACCCTTTCCTATTATCTGAATTAATCAAAATCATCTTAGTGCACCGTAAAATAAATTCATGTACATTTTAGAATGCTTCTTTTTTGCGATTACTTCTTCCAAATTTTATCAAGTAGCCACGGCTATTTTCAAAAATATTGGACTCGTACTCACAAAAAATAACCTATTCAAAATGTACAGCAACTTAATCTACGGTGCACTTAGCCTCTCCCACTTTTCCTCCATTTTTTGATTTAAAAATCAACCATTCTTAACAGTTTTTCTCCATTTCCAAAGGTAAAAAAGGGTGAAATTATCAATATAGCATCAAAAAGGGTTAATCTGGCATCATCTTGGTGTAAAAAATACACTAACTTTGTATTGTAAGTTTTAAACATAGAAAAACAGACTTTATCTTTTTAAAAAACTTCTATTTAAACATACCCAATATGCTGACTCTAAAATCTTTTTCACAACTCTTAGTATTCGCTTTATTAGTCGTTACCACTAATATTGCTAAGGCCAATAATGGGAATACGGCTCCTGAAAGTCTATTAGATTTAATGAGCTTCCAAGAAATTCTAGAAGTTAATCTAGAAACAGATCTAGTTCAACTAATGCAAGATCGACGCTCCAAAGAGGAAATAAAAGGAAAGCTTTCTTTTACCGATAATAACGGACGATTTTGGTCTTGGAAATTAAAAGTTGGATTGCGTGGAAATTATCGTCGATTAAATTGTGATGGGACTCCACCTTTAAAGTTAAACTTCAAGAAAGGAGAATTAGCGGAAGCAGGACTATCGAAATTTGATGATATGAAGCTCGTAACGCAATGTGTTGAAGATGAAAACTTAGCTAAGCGTCTTTTACTAAAAGAATATTTAGCGTATAAGCTTTATAATCAATTAACCGATAAAAGCCTACGTGTTCAATTACTCAAAATCAATTTTATTGATAACAATACGGGTGATCAAAAAGTACAATATGGTTTTGTAATTGAAGACACTGCTGAGTTTCGCAATCGAACGGGCGCGATCAAAATGGATAAGCTATATAATGTTCAACCAGAATACTTAGACCGAGAGCAGTTTAAAATTCTTGCATTATTTCAATACATGATTGGAAATATCGATTACGATTTGGCATCTGCCCGTAATATTAAAATGGTAGAAATTGATAACCAAATCGTTACGGTTCCTTATGATTTTGATTTCTCTGAAATGGTTAAAGCACCTTACCGAACAGGAAGTAAAAGATTAGATGTCATCAAACAAGGTGATCGTGCTTTTTTAGGATTTCCTGAAGATCTTGAAAATTTAGAAGAGACGGTAGAGCTTTTTGAAAATAATCGAAAAGCGTTACTCAAGATTATTTCTAATTTTAAAATACTAGAAAAAGCAGAGCGAATCTTTATAAAGAAATATTTGGATACTTTTTACGATAGCATTACTGCAATAAAGTTACCGCCAGTTAACATCTATGATTTCAATCAGGAATTGGTGAGGAATGCGGAGGATTAAAAATATTTAGACTCTAAAAATTAAAACAGTTAACTAACTAATTTTTCTTAAATAATTATCTACGTCAATTTTGTTAAAACGGCTACTACGGCTGCTTTGGTGACTGGACGAGTACCGATGGCTTCTCTGATTTTTGTAAAAGAAACTTTGAAGTCGCAACCACTCTTCCAGTTACTGCAACCGTAGGCTGTTTTTCCTTTAACAACTTTTCCTTTTCGACAACGCGGACACGTCATTTCATCTGCCGTCTTTTTGTTCGTCGTTCCTTTTTTTGTAGTAGGTTTAGCGGTACTTGCTTGGAAAGTCAGCTGATGATTTCCATCAAATGCTAATTTACCATTTACCTTTTTTCCATTCTGCAAAAATCCTTTTAAGTTAACCGTCGAACCAAGTTTCATCAATCTACTCAATTGATTTTCGGATATTTTTTTACCCATAAATTCAAAAGACAGTCTAAAGCTACAACCTGTTTTGTAGGCGCTACAACCATAAGCTGTTTTTCCTTTTAATAATTTCCCACGACGACATTTGGGGCAGGTCATTTCTGTTAATGCTTTTTTTCCCTTTGATTTTGTGTTGGAAATATTTTGGTTAACCGTTGATTTTCCTTTGCCACTCTTACTTCCTTTAAATGTTCGAGGCGGAGCGGTGGCGGCAATTTTACGATTAGACCGAGTATTTTTTACTTCATCAATCAAGTGGCTGACCATCTTTTTCATATCCTGAATAAACTGTCCAGCACCGTGGGTTCCATCTGCAATCTCTCTTAATTTTTTCTCCCACTGTCCCGTCAATTCAGCCGACTTTAAAAGATCATTATTGATTTGTCCAATCAATTCAATTCCAGTCTCAGAAGCAATAATTAGTTTTTTCTGCCGGAAGGCATACTTTCTACGAAATAGCGTTTCAATAATATTTGCCCGAGTAGAAGGACGACCGATTCCGTTGGCTTTCATCAGTTCTCGCAGTTCATCATCTTCCACTTTTTTTCCTGCCGTTTCCATTCCTCGCAAAAGCGTTGCTTCCGTATAATGCTTCGGTGGTTGTGTCATCTTTTCCACCAAAGACGGTTCATGTGGTCCTTGTTCTCCTTTTTTAAATTCTGGCAATATCTTTTCTTCTCGTTTTTTCTTTTCCGTTGCACGCTTGTTTTGCGTATTGCGGGTATTCGTTGCAGTACTACTGCTACTCGATTTTCGAGGATATAAAACACGCCATCCTGGATCTAAAATTTCTTTTCCAGTTACTTTAAATCGGATGCCTTCGACCTCACCAATTACCGTGGTATGTGCCACTAAACAATCAGGATAAAAGGCAGCTAAAAAACGACGAGCAATCGCATCATATACTTTTTGTTCATCTCCTCCTAAATTCTTTTCGCTTCCCGTCGGAATAATTGCATGGTGATCTGTTACTTTTTTATCATTAAAAACCTTAGCAGATTTCCGTATTGTTTTACCGATCAATGATTGAGTAAATTGTGCGTACTGTCCCATCTGTTTAAGGATCCCCGGAATTTTGGGATACACATCATTTGGTAAATAAGTCGTATCAACTCTCGGATAAGTAACCACCTTTTGTTCGTATAAAGACTGCACCAATTTGAGCGTACGATCGGCCGTAAATCCGAATCGCTTATTACAATTTACTTGCAGGCTCGTCAAGTCAAATAAGTAAGGTGGATATTCTTTACCATTTTTCTTTTTCACTTCCACCACCTCAAAAGGTTTCCCTTCAACTTTCGCAAGTAATTTTTCTCCGTCTTCTTTTTTTTCAAAACGACCTTTCTCATAATGAAAATCTGTTTCGCGATAAAGCGTATGTAATTCCCAGTAAGGTTCGGGTTTGAAATTATTAATTTCGTGATACCGTTCTACGAGCATTGCCAGTGTCGGCGTTTGTACTCGTCCGATGGACAAGACTTGTTTATAGCCTCCATGTTTTAAGGTGTAAGCTCGAGTAGCATTCATTCCCAAAAGCCAATCGCCAATGGCACGAGAACTACCAGCGTAGAAAAGATTGTTATAATCGGCAGCGGGTTTTAGATTGTTAAATCCATCGCGAATGGCTTGCGCCGTCAAGGAAGAAATCCAGAGTCGTTGTACTGGACCTTTATACTTAGCATGTTGGAGAACCCAACGTTGAATCAATTCTCCTTCTTGTCCTGCATCCCCACAGTTGATGACGGAACTGGCTTTTTTAAGGAGGGTTTTAATAATACCAAATTGTTTTTTGACTCCTTTATTTCCGATTAATTTTATTTCAAATTTTGGAGGAATCATCGGTAGTGTTTGCAATTGCCACCGTTTCCAATCGGGCGTATAATCGTCAGGAGTTTTTAAGGTACAAAAATGACCGAAAGTCCAAGTAACTGCATAACCATTTCCTTCATAGTAACCATCGTGACGAGAACGAGCTCCGAGAATCTGAGCGATCTCTCGGCCCACAGAAGGCTTTTCGGCTATACAAACGATCATGTATTTATATTTTGAATTTGCATTTTAACAGAACTGCAAAAACGACTAACTAGCTTTTTTCTGTTTTCTTTATCTCTTCGACTTTTTTCACCTTTTTCTTCACTTGCAGATCTAAGATATTCCCCATATGATAACAAGTGCGACATCTGGCTTCGTAGCGATCTTTTTCACCTAGGACTACCGTAGCTTCATCGTCAGACAATCGGTAAGAATGCGTAGCTAAGTTGCCACAGTGTTGGCAGATCGCATGAACTTTAGTAATATATTCAGAAACCGCTAAAAGTCCAGGAATGGGACCGAATGGCTCTCCACGAAAATCCATATCTAGGCCTGCTACGATAACTCTGGTACCACGTAAAGCCAGTTGTTGACAAACTCGAACTAGGCCATCATCAAAAAACTGTGCTTCGTCTACTCCAACTACTCCTACTCCTTCGGAGAGGTTTAGTATTTTATCAGAATGATCTACTGGAAGAGATAGAATAGAGTTTGAATCATGAGAAACCACTTCATTTTTATCGTAACGCGTGTCTACTTTTGGTTTAAAGATTTCAACTTTTTGGTTTGCGATTTTAGCTCGTTTGAGTCGACGAATGAGTTCTTCTGTCTTACCAGAAAACATAGAACCGCAGATCACTTCGATCCAGCCGCTACGTTGCCCTTTAAAATGTGGTTCTAAAAACATATTGGTGATTATTCGTATTTTTGTAAAAATCGTTTAGCACTTGAACGCTATATAACATTAAGGTGTAGAAGTTCTTTAAACAACTTCGTAAATAATTTATCTTCCTTTCGAAAACTAAATCAGCCTTTTTATCGTTTTTTGAAAAGCGAAGATACTAATTTCAATCAGTTTTTTGGTAATAATTATGAATTTACAACAAGCTAAAATCACACTCGAGAAGATTAACAGACTCTATCAAAGCATGACGCTAGATAGTACGATTGATGAACACGAGCAGCAGCTCATGCTTAACTATATACGGCAGTTTTATAAGGCCTTCTCAGGAGAAGCATTGGAAAACGAAGCACCTGAAGTGATTAAAGCACCTCGTGTTATTCGTAAAACCGTTGATCCAACTCCAGTGGTACAGGAGATTGAGGTACCAGACTTTACACCTGAGCCAGAACCAGCTCCTGCGCCTAAGCCGAAACCAACTCCTAAACCAGTCGTATCTGCTCCTGTTGAGCAGCCGGTCAAAGAATATATTGCTCCACCAGCAGTGCCTACGCCAACCTACCAAGCTGACAAGCTTCCAGAAAGTGTTCCAGTAGAAAGTGATGACTACGAAGAACTATTCGAAATGCCAGCGGCCAAAGATCTATCGGATCGCTTAAGTGCTACTCCAATTAGGGATTTGACCAAAGCGATTAGTATCAATGAAAAAATTCTTACCTGTAACGAGTTATTCGGAAAAGATAAAAATCGCTTTAACGATGCACTTAAGACTTTAAATGGATTCTCTTCCTTTACGGAAGCTCGTCCTTATCTAGCAAGTCTTGCCAACGAATTTGGTTGGGATAAAAAAAGCACAAAAAAGAAAGCGCAGATTTTCATTAAACTTGTTCGTCGACGTTATAATTAATGGGTATGGAAGATTCCAAAGCCCGTCTTCTTGATAGCATGTGGTGGCCGCTTTTATTTATAGCGCTTATCTGGTTAATTCATTCCGTACAATTTATTTTCGGTTGGGATTTTGGGCGTTTTGGAATTTACCCTTTACGCTTATCTGGCTTAAAAGGAATTCTTTTTACACCATTAATCCACGGTGATTTTTCACATCTAATTCATAATACGATTCCATTCTTCGTACTGGCTTCCATTATGTTTTACTTTTATCCAAAGGTTGCTTTTCGAAGTATCGCAATGATCTACCTTCTCTCTGGTATTGGCGTATGGTTATTTGCTCGAACGGTTTATCATATTGGAGCTAGTGGAGTGGTTTATGGTTTAATGGCTTTCATTTTGGGTACTGGAATTTTTCGACGGAATATAAAATCAGTTACTTTAGCCCTGATCGTTTTTCTTTTTTATAGCGGTATGCTCGTTGGACTCTTTCCCGTAAAATCTGGCGTATCTTGGGAAGGCCATCTTTCTGGAGCCATCGTAGGTATTTTTACAGCCTTCTTTTATAAACTTGAAATTGAGACGGACGAAATTGTTCCCGCCTATCCACCAGAACCCGATCTGGCTAGTCGTCCTTTTTTTCTTCCTAGAGATATTTTTGAAAAAACGAGAGCAGAACGTGCGCACGAACAAAGGCTAGAACAACAGCGAAAGATTCAAGAAGAACTCGAGCGACAACGCAAGGCACGAGAAGGTGATTGGAATCAGGATAGTTAAGAATCTGCTTCTGGCTATGTGCTAGGGTGTCCAATTACCAGAAAAAACTACTGGCACTTTTCCCTAGAAGAAACAGCATGCAAAATCTTTTAAATTGTATATTTAAATTTATTTTTCTAGTTCATTTTTTTGCCGAAAAAAAACGTATCCCCTCAAAAGGTAGTTGGTAAAT
>CALKJE010000013.1 GCA_937995675.1 uncultured Saprospiraceae bacterium | reverse complement strand
ATAAATCTGGTGAATAGATTTACGTACTGGCCGTCCTTCTAGGGACTCTGTACCGTCAAAAAGACGTTTGTTCACATTGCTAGTTGCTGTCTGATGACGAGCGCCTTCCGCTTCCGCTACTTTAGCTTCCTGTGCAAAGACAGAAAAGCTAGCAATCATAAAAATTAAAAGTAAAAGATTCTTCATAATTCAGAATTTTGTTTTTGTATAAAAAATTAACGGTCAAATTGTCATTACAAAGAAGTTGTTTAAGAATTCGAAAAGAAGCTGAAAACTAGAGAAAATTTTTCAAGTCAAGCCTTTTTTTCGAGTGCATAGCCGCGCTATGGACGATAAAAAAGGCGAAGAATTCGATAATTTTATCAGTTTGCAAGCAATTTTGGAGTTTTTAAATGACTTCTAAAGCAAAAAATAGCGTGTAGTATTGCAATGACCTAATAAAAGGCCAATATATGAATTAAATCCGAGTTTCTTAAAGGCTCTTAACACATAATTTTGTCTTCTAATATTCAATTTAGGAACATATGGGTTTAAGGTTAAATTATGGCTATATTTTTTGTCCGCCAAACTACGATTTCAGGTTATTTAACCTACTTTTGCGATCTATGAAGGTATTTAAGAAACTAGAAAATCTTCCCCCTATCCCTAATGCAGTGCTGACCATTGGCAGTTTTGACGGCGTCCACCAAGGACATCAGAAAATTCTTAGCCAGGTTCGGGATTTGGCCAAGGAGGAAGGAGGAGAAAGTGTGGTCGTTACTTTTCATCCCCACCCAAGACATGTTTTATCTCAAGATACACCGGATTTTAAGTTGATTACGACCGTAGAAGAAAAAGCTGCCTTACTAGCAAATTATGGGATTGATAACGTAATCGTGGTTCCCTTCACGGCTGATTTTTATAAACAAAGTCCGAGAGCTTATATTGAAGACTTTTTAATTGATCGTTTTCATCCTCGATGGATCGTGATTGGATATGATCACCAATTCGGGAATCAACGCAAAGGGAGTATCAAAGATCTTCGGCAATACGAGGCAAAAGGCATCTTTAAGCTACTGGAAATTGAACGACAAGAAGTGAAAGATATCGCTGTCAGCTCCACTAAAATTAGAAAAGCATTGGTACTCGGTCAAGTAGAAAAAGCAGCTCAATTACTGGGACATCCCTTTAGTCTTACAGGCAAGGTGACCCACGGACAACGGATCGGCCACACCTTAGGTTATCCAACTGCCAATATTGAATTAGCTGAGCCCAATAAATTGATTCCTCTTTATGGAATTTATGCAGTCAACGTTTGTCATCATCATCGGATGTACCAAGGAATGCTCTACATCGGTGACCGACCTACGCTGGCAAATCATCACAATAAAACGATTGAGGTAAATATTTTTGATTTCGAAAAACAGATTTATGGAGATCAACTTCGAATCGACTTTGTTAAATTTTTAAGAAAAGATGAACGTTTTGATGGATTGGAGGCGTTGAAGGTGCAATTGGGGAAAGATAAGGTGGCGGCGTTAACAGCGTTGAATCGTTGAGTCTGCTCTCAAAAGTGTATTTCTCGCAAAGAACGCGGAGACGCAGAGATTCTTTAACGTGTATATCTTTTATCGCAAAGCAATTATATATATTAGTTTTAATCAATAAAATTCAAAAAATCAGTTCTCTAAGTTTTTAGAGTAAGCTCATCGTTGAATCGTTAATAATATAGAAATATTTATTATTTCAAGATTCTACTCAGATAAAAAAAATAGTTAGAAAACCAAACATGTCTAAAGACCGGGTAGCCATCGTGATTTTAAATTATAATGGAAGGGAGCATTTGCAAACTTTCCTTCCTTCGGTTTTGGAGAATACTCCAGAAGCAATGGAAGTTCATATTGCGGATAACGGTAGTACGGATGATTCTATTAGAATTTTAGAAAATGATTTTCCCAGGGTGATCGTTCATAAATTACCGGAAAATTATGGTTTTGCAGAAGGTTATAATCAAGCATTAAAAAACATTGAATCGGATTATTATGTAATTCTAAATTCTGATGTTCGGGTAACCGAAGGATGGATATTGCCAATTATTAATTTATTAAAATCAGATAATTCCATCGCAGCGGTGCAACCAAAAATCCGTTCCGAAGAAGTTCCTGATTCTTTTGAATATGCGGGTGCTGCGGGTGGACTGATGGACAAATATGGATTTACCTTTTGTCGAGGAAGGGTCTTTGATGATTTAGAAAAAGATCATGGACAATATGATACGGCACAAGAAATTACTTGGGCTAGTGGAGCGGCACTTTTTATTCGCGCGGATCTATTCCATGAGTTTGGAGGATTCGATGGAGATTATTTTGCGCATATGGAAGAGATTGATTTATGTTGGCGAATGCGGAGAGCGGGATATAAAATAATGGTCGAACCAACCTCTATCGTCTACCATCTCGGTGGTGGTACATTGAATTACCAAAGTTCGCGAAAGACTTTTTTAAATTTTAGAAACCTCTACGCTACCCTACTAAAAAATCTTTCTGGCGGTAAAGCTTTTTGGTTAATTCTCGCTAGATTGATCATTGACGCTGGAGCGGCCTTACTTTATCTTTCTAAAAAACGTCCGGATCTAGTATGGGCGATCGCTAGAGCACATTGGGCCTTTTTTATGAATATTCCAAAAATTTTAAAAAAACGAAAGGCTGGAAAAATCTTAGTAGAAAAACTACGAATCGGACCTCCAAATCAAACCGCTATTTATCCAGGAAGCATTGTCAAAGAATATTATTTTAGCGGTCAAAAAACTTACAACGAGCTTAAACATGTCAAAAACTAAAGTAGAAATAATCTATGAAGATGACGCGATTGTCATTGTTCATAAACCAGCAAATTTTCTTGCCATTCCTGATAGATACGTGGCCGAACGACCTAACCTAGTAGATTTTCTAAAGAAAAAATACGGAGACATCTTTGTCGTACACCGTCTTGATAAAGAAACGAGTGGAATTATCTGTTACGCCAAAAACGCAGAGAGTCACCGACATTTAAGTAAACAATTTGAAGATAGAACGGTCGAAAAAATTTATAAAGTTTTAGTCGAAGGAAACGTACACCAACCTAAAGGAATTATTGATAAACCAATCGCTCGACACGTTTCTATTGCTGGTAAAATGAGGATTCACGCTAGTGGTAAAGCATCCGTTACCCATTACGAAGTTGAAAAACACATTGGTGATTATACTTTGGTTCAAGCCAATATTAAAACGGGTCGAAC
>CALKJE010000012.1 GCA_937995675.1 uncultured Saprospiraceae bacterium | reverse complement strand
ACCATCTTCAATTCCGTTGATGTCATAGACGTCTGTCCAGAGTCCTTCCATTGCTTCAATAGCTCCGTATAAATTGGTAGAGTTAACTAAGTCTGTTTCCGGAATAGTATTTACGGCCGCAATAAGCGCAGCTTGATCATTCGTAAAATTCTGAAGTAATTCGGTATTTGCATCGAAGGTATAAATGGCAATTTGTTGTTCCGGTAATTTTTGATTGATCATCGAAATACAAGCCGCTTTAATTTGAGGAACCAATCCTTCTACACTTCGAGTTAGATCGAGTAATAAAACCGTCTTTAAATCAAAAGGAATTGAATCTCGGGTGATGGTTAAGTCACCTTCCCGATCAATACTTCCTCCATTTTCAAAGACATCAAGATCTTCGACCGTAAGGCCAGAAACACCTTGATGGTCGAAATCCGTGGCACGGAATAAAATTTCAACTTCTCGATCTTTGGGGGTCACATCTATTCCGATTGTTTCCAAACGGATAAAAGTTCCAGGATTAGGGTTTGTACGTATTTCGTCTTTTCCACAAGAAGTAATAAATAAAAGTGAAATAAACAGAAATAGCTGGGGTTGAATGTTTTTTAGCATAGCAATAAGTGTTGTTATTAGAAAATTAAGTACTTACTTCACCCTTGGGGGGATTGCATATCCGGTAAAACGTGAAAGGATCGTGCCAAGTATGTCATTTTTTTATAATAACAGATATTTAACCAAAAACGCTTGGTTTTAACAGTTTTTCAAAGGTATTTCCATGATTTTTCAAAAAAATTAATAAAAAAACCCAACCAATTAATTAAAAGGTACCGTCTCACCTTTTAACACTTGTCATCTTTTTTTCAATAAACTAAAATATTAAGCATGAGAATTTTTAACGTATTCTTCTTTATTTGCTTGGTCAGTCTTTTTGCTACCAGTTGCACCAAAGACAAATGCAATCAAACAGTAACTTATACCAAGTATACGCCTATCTATGTAACCTTAGATGAACTTCGAGCAGAAGTCCATGCAGAGGCTCCCAGAAATCTTGAAAATCCAGGGAAGATCTATTTTTACCAAGATCATATTTTCATCAATGAAATTCGAGAAGGTATTCACATTTTCGACAACTCGGACCCTGAAAATCCAACACCAATCAGCTTTCTTCCCCTACGAGGAAATCTAGATATGGTGGTTAAAAATGACCAACTTATCGTCGATCAACTGAACGACATAGCGACCATCGATATCTCCGATATAAATCAGCCTCGCTTGTTGGGTCGTCAAATAGATGTTTTCAATGTTTATTCATTTGATCAAAATGGAATACTTGTAGGCTATGATTCGGAAGAAGTCACAGAGGACGTAGATTGTGATTGGAATGGCCGCAATGGTGGCGTTTTGGTTGACAATGCTTTCTTTGCAGACTTTAATCAAGCCAGTAGAGAAATAGGTATTCCAAATATTGTAGCTTCTGGTGACCTCTCTGCCCCTTCTATCGGAATCGCTGGATCTTTTGCACGATTCTCACTCTATGAAGATTTCTTGTATGTTGCCCAAAATTGGGAAATCAAAGTTTTTGATATTGAAGACCCTAGTAATCCAGTCGAAGGAGTTACGGTAGGTGCTCAAACCAATTCTGAAACCGCTTATGTATATCGAGACCATCTTTTTATTGGAGGTACCACAGGGATGAATATTTTCGATCTTAGTGATCCAAGAAATCCTACTTTTATTTCTGGATATTCTCACATGGTAGGTTGTGATCCTGTTGCCATCAGTGGAGACTATGCCTATGTCACCATCCGCCAAGGCAATACCTGTCGAGGTAATCTTGATCAATTAGACGTCTTAGACATCTCGGATATTTTTAATCCAATTTTAGAAGAATCTTTTAGAATGGATAATCCACATGGACTGGCCGTAACGCCAGAAGCACTCTTCCTTTGTGAAGGTGAATCAGGTCTAAAAGTATTTGATAATAGTGACCCACTTACCGTTGGCGATGACGAAAAACTACTAACGCATTTTAATGACTTTGAAGCCTATGACGTAATTTATTTACCTGGACAAGAAGATGTATTATTACTAATTGGTGCAGATGGATTCTATCAATTTGATGTAAGTAATCCTGCGCAGCCAGTTGAAATTAGCCACATTCCAGTGATAAGGTCTTAATTATTAATTAATAAAGAAGTTTTTCAACCACCTGCAAGCGGAGTTTATGAAAAGTCATAGACTTCGCTTTTTGTGAATTACGCACTTGACAGGTTTACTAAACTCTTTTAATTATTATATTCTAATTTTTTAGCAGCATCATTTTAAAAAGTAAAAAGTTTAGTAAACCTTTTTTAAGGGAATTAATTTTTAAAATTAAAAATTTTCGGTAATGAATATTTATACAAAAATTACGTTCTTATTAGCTTTTATTTTTTTGAGTGGAACGGTTTGGGGTCAAAGAGATGTTCCCAAAACGCTTTATTTAAAAGATGGAAGTTTTGTCTTAGGAAGTCTAGTAGGAAAATCTACCACGGAGTATATTTGGCAATTATCGGATGGTACTCAAATTAAATTCCCAAAAGAATTGGTTAGAGATGTGAAAGAACCAAAAAAAGGTTTTCAGTATTTCGATAGAGGAAAAATGCGAAGAACAAAAGGTTTCTATGGTCGAATATTAGCCGGTGCTTTTTTAGAAAAAAAGATAGCTGAATATTCCTCGGTAGACCATGCTCCATCGGTAAACTTGACGGTTGGCTATAAATTACATTCTAAATTATCGGTTGGTATCGGAACTGGATTTGATAGATATGTTCAAGGCCCTCCTATTATTCCACTTTATTTAGACCTATCAGGAGATGTATTTAATAAAGCCATTACTCCTTATTATAAGCTCTCCGTTGGTTTCGGATTTGACACCCCAACTAAGGAACAAAAGGTTAATACCAATGTTAACTATGATGGCGGTTTTCTAGTTCACCCATCCCTTGGTGTAAAATTTTATACTCGGTCCAATGTAGCCTGGATATTTGATTTTGGTTATCGTTTCCAACGCTACGATCGTCAAATTATTTGGGATGACAATCCGGAGCGATGGACGCTGCAACGGACGACCATTCGGATTGGGATGGAGTTTTAAGAGAGACTTGCCCCAATTCAAGTGCAAAACACGAGATTTTCTGGTATATTTGTGCCTCAAAACTAGCTTAAATTATGTTTGACAATCTTAGTGAAAAACTAGAATCGGCGTTTCAAGGCCTGAAGGGAGACGGCAAATTGACGGAAATCAATATTGCGCAGTCCGTTAAGGAGATTCGTCGTGCCCTAGTAGCGGCCGATGTAAACTATAAAATCGCCAAAGAATTTACCGATAAAATTAAGGATGAAGCCTTGGGTACGAAGAATGTACTCAACGCAGTTAAGCCTGGAGAAGTGATGGTCAAGATCGTCATGGACGAAATGGTGGAATTGATGGGTGGACAGGCCGTTGGCATCAACACTTCTGGAAAGCCTGGTGTGATCTTGATCTCTGGTCTTCAAGGTTCGGGTAAAACGACCTTCTCTGGTAAACTCGCCAATTTCTTAAAAACAAAAAAGAAGAAATCTCCTCTTTTGGTTGCCTGTGATGTTTATCGTCCTGCCGCCATTAATCAGCTAACCGTTATTAGTGAGCAGATTAAAGTGCCAATTTTTAAGGATGAAGAAAGTAAAGATCCTGTGCAGATTGCTCAAAACGCGATCTTACATGCACAAACACACGGATTTGATGTCGTAATTGTGGATACAGCGGGACGATTGGCAGTGGACGAGCACATGATGCGTGAGATCGAAAATATCAAAGAAGGTATCCAACCTTCAGAGACCCTATTCGTCGTGGATTCTATGACGGGACAAGATGCGGTTAATACGGCAAAGGCCTTTAACGAGCGAATTAATTATGACGGTGTGGTATTGACCAAATTAGATGGTGATACGCGTGGTGGAGCTGCCCTTTCT
>CALKJE010000011.1 GCA_937995675.1 uncultured Saprospiraceae bacterium | reverse complement strand
ACTGCTTTTGCAAAATCCGCAGTAACAGATACTGGCAAGTCAGTAAATTCCCCCCAAAGTTAATATAAATACAAATTTCAGCCTAAAATTATTCGTTTAAAGCCGGTTACAAACGGCTACAAACGGCATTAAACAGCTATTCACCGGCTATCACTTGCTCCTCCCCTTATCTTTGTAGTACCAACAAACGATGACTTAATTATTTAACTACGCAACATCTGATAATCCCATTATTCTACTTTTTTTATTCATACTTAAATACGACAAACAATGAATAATCTTAAAAACAGCGTACACTTAATTGGACACCTTGGGAAAGATCCTGAGATTCGAACTTTTGAAGACGGACGTAAATTGGCCAAGGTAACCATCGCCACCAAAGACAGTTACAAAAATGCTAACGGCGACAAAGTCATCGAAACACAATGGCATAACCTAGCCGCCTGGGGAAAGACCGCCGAACTAATGGAAAAGCTTTTAACAAAAGGAAACGAAATTGCCATACAAGGAAAATTGACACACCGTACTTACGAAGACAAAGAAGGCACTACCCGTAACTTTACGGAAATTGTTATCAACGAATTTATGAAAATTGGCGTAGCCGCTCGGGCTTAAACGTAGGCTCAATGCTCGCCAATCAATTATGGTAATAAGATCGAAAAAAATTAGTTATTCAACTATGACTTCTCGTCTTATCTGATCCACCACTGATGATTGATGTTTTATAACGCCCCGCTCATCGACGAGAGCAGGGCGTTTTTTTTTGAAGTTGTTTAAAACTGATTTATAAATAATTTAGAATTAAAAGATGTTTCTTTTTAAGGAAACTATTTATATCTTGTAAATGTCCCCAAATGAAGAAGAAATTTAGAATAGTATTTTTATCCGAAGCCTTAGATTTTATTCTCATGGATTTATAAAAAAAGAAAGTAAGTACTTGGACAAGATTATAGATAGTTTATGACCAAGGATATTTTTTTACTAGTCAATGCACAAAAACCGGAGTTATGCCTTAGCATAATGAGGATTTTTGTAAAGCAGAATAGTAGAAAAAGATACAGTCATAAATTATTATCTAATTTGTCCACGTACTTAAGATACCTAAAAAAGAAATCCAAAAAGCAGAACGATTAATGAAAGCATATTTCGAGGAAGACCATCAATGATGCTAAAACAATTTTCTGAGTAATTACTAAATAAGAAATAAACCATTATGAAAAAGAATCTTAAAACAACGTCCTTAGATAAGGTGAAAAACAAAGTGCTAGGAAAAATAGGCACACCCAAAAGAGACAGGTATGAATTTGAATTAAAATTAGATTTAATCGGAGATATGATAAAAAAGGCTAGAAAAAAAAGAGGCCTGACACAAACAGAGTTAGGTGATCTAGTTGGAGTTCAAAAAGCACAAATTTCTAAGCTTGAAAATGGCACCAGCAATGTCACCATAAGTACTATATTAAAAGTATTTGATGCACTAAACGCCAAAGTCAATTTCAAAGTTGAAATATTAGATCAAACTATGCAGATTGCTTAACATAAAAAAGCGCCCTGCTTATAATTAATAAACAGAACGCCTTTTTGACCAATAATTTTTTTAATCAAAGTTGTTTAGAGCTTGTTTAAACTTCCATTAATTGGTTGCAATTGGCAAATTGAATTCTGTATTTCGTTAAAAAGCCTCGTCGATGCTAAGGCATCGCCTACGTTTTTTGCCTCCCCGAAACAAGTTCGGGGCAGGCTATTCAGAGCAAAATTTCCTCAATTTCACACAATCATAAAAATTTAAACAAGCTCTTAATATTCTCTCACTTCGCCTCCTAGGTTATCTTTAATCGAAACCATTTCTGGACCACCTTCATAATCAATCATTCCTCCTGTACTAGCAGTAGCTTCCAGGGTTTCAGTCGCAACAACTTTTGCGTGACCACCAGTATTTGATTTGATATAAGTTCGTTGACAAAGTAAACCATGTGCATTAAGCATTCCTCCCGTCACTACTTTTGTTCGTTGACTATAAGTTTTTCCAGAAAGTTTTAGCTGAGCACCAGAAGCTGTTTTAAGATCAAGATCATTTACTTCAATAGACAATTTTCCTTGCGCGCCGCTAACAAATTCTACTTCCAAATGATCTCCCATAATTGACTTACTCGTTTTCACACGTGCACCCGCTGCTGCACGTAAACCATTTAATCGCTGATATTCAATGACTACTTCTATCGCTTGCCCATCATGGCTATCAAAGTTCAGTGGCTTGTCTCGCTTCACTTTTAAAACACCATTTTCTACATTGATATCAACCTCATGCATATCATATTCTACGTTCACCCGATTTTCTTCCGACGCTACTAAAATTACTTTTAGATTTCCCCAAATTCTAACTTGATTAAAATCCGCAACGGAAACACTTCGAGCATTTAATTGAAAAATACTTACTAGAACTAAGCTAATGGATAATAAAGTTTTCATAAGAATTGTATTTTGAATGAATAAAGTTTTGTTTCGTAAAATCTATCAACGTTTTAATGACAACACCTTTTACTTTAGGGTTGCATGATCAATAGATTTATTCAAAACTCTTTGATATCTTAGATATCACTCAACCGTTTTTTCACCGCTTCGACTGCTGCTTTTTGTTGTTCGATGGAAGCACGTGTCTCTTCTTGTGATACCTCATTTTCAATGATATTCTTTTCTGCCTTTTGAATTTTTTCTTCTGCCACTCGAATATCTCGGTGATAATTATCATTGGCTCTTTCTAGCTTTTTAAGGCTTTTATTTAATTTAGAAAGACGCTTCTCTTCTTCTTCAAGCTCGATTCTGATCTTCTCACGAGTTACTTCCAGCGCAAAACGCATCAATATTTTCTCTGCTTCGGTATATTGTTCTGAATGAGTGTAAGAATTTAGATAGTCTTCGCCTAGGTCAATCCAAATGGTTAAATCGGTGCTAGTTTTGGAACCAGATAAATGGCTATACATATTCACACTACCAACTCCAACCAAATTTCCATTCTCTGTAAAATATTCTTTGGCTTTTTTATTTCTTCGCGTTTTTCCTTTGAACTGCTTTAGGTATTTTTTCCACAAGTTTTCCACAAATTTCCGCTCACTATCCGGCAGTTCTAAAGTTAGAGAGTTATACACTCCTGCACTCATACTTTTCTCTCGCTCTGAGATTTGACCAGATAAAGCAGTAAATGACATCAGAAAGAGAAAAATGGTAAAGATATTTTTCATCGTATTTATTGTTTGAATGAAGTTATGGAAGCTGTTTAATATTTTCTATAACCTCGTTAATAATCTCGCATAATTTTTGAAGCAATAATCAAGGGACAAGTAATAAATAACTATTCATTATGACTTTCTAAATCAATTTTAGGGTAGTTATAAAAGCAAGCTTATTTAATCCTTGTCCCTTATTAGAGTTGTTTTAAAAACTCCAATAAGCATTTTAATAAAAAATTCGGAAATAAGGGGAAAATTCCACGGATTTAACCGATATTTAAGATGAAGTTGCTCAATAATCCTAATTTTTGGACAAAATTTTGAGCCTTTTTGAACAACTTCAAAACCTAAGCGCAAATTTTCTTGCTCATGAACCACATTAAGATCATCATTTTACTGCTACTTTTCTTTGGGAATACAGCAGTATTTGGCCAGAAAGCCCAATTCAAAAAGGCAGACAAAGCCTATAAGGCCAAAAATTATTCAGAAGCTATTCCGCTTTATGAAGAAGGATTAGCCATCAAGGATAATTTAAGTAGAAGAACAAAACTCGCTAATAGCTACCGGATGATTAATCAATTGGACAAAGCCGCTGCGCTTTTCCGAGAAGTCGTCCGTGATCCAAAAGCAAAACCCATCACCTATTTTTACCTTGGTGAATCCTTGATGGGCGCCGGAAATTATGATGAAGCTAAATACTGGTTCCAACAATATCACACCAAAGAGCCGGATGATCAAAAGGCACTCTTAATGATTGCAGCCTGTAATCAAGTAAAGGACGTAAAATCTGTTTTTCCTGACATGGGCGTTATGCCTTTCGCGCACAATTCAGACGTAGACGACAATGCTCCGATCTTTTGGAATAATCAAATCCTATTTTCTTCTGATCGAAATCAGGGAATTAAATTGCTAAAACAAAAATCTGGCGTAACTGGACGTGACTATATTCAGGTATATAGTTCTACCGAAGGAAATAACTTCAACTATTCCGATCCAAAATCTTATTCTGGAAAAGTGAATGAGCTTAATAAAAATAGTTCTAACATCACTATTTCTCAAGATGGTACGCGCGCAGTTTTTAGTCGAAATAGTAAAAACGCAAATAAAAAGAATACACATACGATTCAGTTATTCCAAATGGAATCTACGGACGGTAAAAAATGGAAAAACGTAAAAGAGGTGGACTTTGCAAACAACGCCTATAATTTTATGCACCCTGCTTTATCTCCTGATGGCAAAACGTTGTTTTTTGTATCTGACAAAGGTAGCGGAGAAGGTGGCACCGATATTTATGTTTCTTATTATAAAAAAGATAAATGGTCTCGTCCAGTAAATCTTGGCCCAGTCATCAATACGGAAGCCAACGAAGGTTTTCCATTTTTTGATAAAGATGGGAAATTATTTTTCTGTTCTAAAGGCCATGCTGGCTTTGGAGGGTTTGATATTTTCTTTTCTACGCAAGATTCAGAAACAGAACAATGGGATGTACCTATCAATGTAGGAGCACCCGTCAACAGTCCAGCAGATGATATTTCTATTTTTATCGATCACGAAACGCGTCGTGGACTTTTTACTTCTTCTCGCGAAGGTGGTGACGACGATATTTATTTATGTTGGCTAGACGGTCTTCCAGCTGAAGTGACAGAAACAGAAATCGCTGAAGTAGATGTTGAGTCTCAACCAGAAATAGTAGAAACAACCATAGAAACAGAAACCGTTGATCCAGTAATAACCAATACCAAAGTAGAAACCGAAATATCTACACCAGTTCCGGTAGAACAACCTGTGGAGATATCAAGCGAAGTTTTGGTAAAAGAAGAAGTTGTCATAGAAACAGAGGCCGGTGTGCCAGCAATTACAACCACCGAAATTGAAACCGTAACTCCACCAGCTCCAACCGTAGAACAACCTGTAGAAGTTGCCGTAGAGCAACCTATAAAAGATATTGAAGTTGAAGAAGAAGTAGAAATAGAAACACCTCAAGAGGAAATTTCAGTTTCCAAAACAGTAGAGAAGATTTCAGAAATTGAAGCTGCAGACATCGAACTACCTTCTACACAATCACCAAAACCGGTTCAAGTTTCTGTTGAAGAAGAAACTGAAATAGTTCCTAGTGCTCAGCCTAAAGTTGAAACAGAAAAAATTATAACACCTGAAAAAAACATCGAAAGCGAAGCAGAGATATCCGCTCCAACTCCAGCCCCAACAAAAGAATCAACAGTTGCACCAACCACAGAAATAGTGGAAGAGGTCATTAAAAAGGAGGTTAAAAAAGAAATGCCTGTTATCGAAAAACCGGCTCCTAGTCCTTCGACAGTTCCTGCTCCTAAACCAGCAGTAGAAGAAGTACCAACACAACCATCTGTTCCATCTACCAACGATGCACCAAAAGGAGATATAAGTTCAACCACAACTATTACCACACGTAGTAGTTTTTCAACGCTAAAAAAAGATTTAAAAAAGAAGCGATCGACTGCGGGAAAAGTTTATCGTTTAAAAAATATCAGCTATGACCCTGGTGGATACTTAGTTGAAAAAGCACACGGAGATGCCTTAAATGAAGTCCATAAATTGATGGAGAAAAACAGAGCAATCACCATCGAATTAGGTAGTCATACTTATAGTGTAGGACACGATCAAACCAACTTAAAGCTTTCGCAAAATCGAGCAAAAAGAGCAGCGAACTATTTGATTGAAAAGGGAATTGATCCAGAACGAATTTTTGCAGTAGGCTACGGAGAAGAACAAATTCTAAATCGTTGTACCAATGGTGTTGCTTGTACGCAAGCAGAACATGCTCAAAATGAAAGACTTGAAATTAAAATCATGGATGAAGCCCACTAATTTTTTAAGGTCTTAATATCGTCAACGCTTTTTCCAAGACAGTACATCTAACGGGTGTTGTTCCTAAATATTCACCATCCACTTCCACATCTGTTGCATCCTCCCCTACCGTTTCTATCACCACTTCTTTTGTTTTAAAATTTTTCACCAGTGAATGTTGTAAGATACTGCCATTGTAAAATCTCCAGCTATTCAAGATAACACTCCATTTACTTAACGGTCCTGCTACCGTTACTGCCAGTAGTCCATCATCAAAAACTGCATGCGGAACAAACTGCATACCACCTCCTGAGTACCGACAAATTCCAATATTAATGGTATAAAAAGAATCAACTATTTCTTCGTTATCAATTTTCACTTTAGCTGGCCGTAATTTATATTTAAAAAGTTCTTTCAACGTCAGCCAAAGAAAACCGATGGAATTAGAAAAGTCTTTTTTTTCTGACATTTTCTTACACAAATACCCATCATAAGCCAAGCCTGCCACATTTGCAAAATATCGCTCTCCTATCTTTCCTTTTTTGGAATAAGATAATAAACCAATATCTTGTTTCACCTTTTTAGCATTGGCAATAAGTGGAATCCATTTGCAATAATCTGTTGGAATCTGATGTGTTCGACTCCAATCATTACCTGTTCCCATTGGAATCAAGGTATATTCAATCTCTTCAACAGGAATATTTTTTTGTAAAAAAATACCGTTGACCACTTCGTTATTAATTCCATCTCCACCCAGAGCAATGATTTTACGAAATCCACGAGCGGTACCCATCGCTACTAATTCAGTAGCATGATTGCGTTTCTCTGTGGGAACCATTTCGAAATCCAATCCGACCTTATTTAACAGTTTTGCGATCTCTGGCCATATCTGCTCTGCACGACCATTTGCAGCCATTGGATTGAGAATAATATACCATTCTGGGTTTTTCATGATCAAATCTAAGGATTCGTAGAGAAAAGAGATACACTCATCTTATTTTTTACGAAAAATATTAAATAAAAAATTACTTTTGAGGTAAGTAGTTCATGCAGTTGAGTAGAAATACAACCTCAACAATTCAACACATTAAAATATGAATATTCTTAGTTTGAAAAATGTGGTCAAGACCTATCAAGATCACATCGCGGTCAATGACATTAGTTTTGACATGCCAGAAGGATGTATCTTCGGTTTATTAGGACCCAATGGAGCCGGAAAAAGTTCCATCATTCGGATCATCACGACCATAACCCAAGCAGACTCCGGAACGGTTTTTCTCAATGGCGAACCATTAAACAGTTCCCATCCTTCCCAAATTGGCTATATGCCAGAAGAACGAGGACTTTATAAAAAAATGGAAGTAGGTGACCACCTGATGTATCTAGCACAACTGAAAGGACTCTCCAAAACAGATGCTAAACAAGCAATTGATCATTGGTTTGAAAAATTCGGTATTCAAGACTGGTGGAACAAAAAAGTAGAAGAGCTTTCAAAAGGGATGCAGCAAAAGATTCAGTTTATCTCTACGGTGATCCACAAACCCAAACTATTGATTCTCGATGAACCTTTTTCAGGATTAGATCCCATCAATGCAAATTTGATTAAGGATGAAATTTATGAAATGAAAAAACAGGGCATCAGCATAATTTTTTCTACCCATAGAATGGAACAAGTAGAAGAAATCTGTGAACATATCGTTCTAATCAACCAAGGTAAAAATGTGTTGCAAGGAACCGTAAAAGATGTCAAGAATCAGTATAAAGAAAATAAATTTGAATTTAAGTACGAAGGAACACTTCCTGAAGATTTTAACGATCACGGCAATGTAGTGAAAGAATCACCAGGCAGTGTGATCATTCAATTACAGGAAGGCGAATCTTCTAATGATTTTCTAAATTACCTACTTCGTAATAATGTTAGAATTCAGAGTTTTAATGAAATTCTTCCAACATTAAACGAAATTTTTATTCGCAAGGTAGGTGCTGTCAACCTTGCTCAAGCTTAACAAACGAAACCAATATTATATTATGAATAAACTTTGGCTAATCATCCAACGGGAATATTTGACCCGTGTTAAAAAACGCTCTTTCATTCTAGCGACTATTTTGACACCTTTGGCTTTTGGTCTTTTTATGGTAGTCGTCTCCGTTATTTTTTCGTACGAAAGCGACGATCTAAAACGGATTGCTATTCTAGACAAAGAAAACATTCTTACTTCTATCAGTGATGAAAACAATCTGATCTTTAAGTTCGAAGAAGCCTCTTTGAATGAAATGAAAAAGACCTATGTCGAAAAAAACTACGACGCCATCATGGTCATTCCTCCCATGAAAAACATCCAAGATACTCGACTCACCGTCTTTTATTATTCGGATGATCCGCTCGGGTTGGATATGCGTTTTATGATTGAAAATAAATTACAAAAGAGCATTCGTAAATATAAAATATCTGCACTTGATCTAGACGCCAAGGAATTAGAATCACTCGATACCAAAGTATCTATCAACCCCGAACCAATTGACGACTCCAAGGCAGACGTTTCGCCAATGGCTGCTGGAGTAGGTGCTGCGATTGGAGGGGTGATGGGTTTTATCATGTATATGGCCGTCTTTATTTACGGAACGATGGTGATGCGGTCGGTTATGGAAGAAAAAACCAGTCGTATTGTAGAAGTAATGATTTCTAGTGTTAAACCTTTTCAATTGATGATGGGAAAGATAATCGGTGTAGGAGGGGTCGGATTGACGCAGCTGATTATTTGGGCCATTCTAATTCCCATCATATCCATTGTCGTCCAAGGTATTTTTGGGTTTGATGTAGAAAGCTCAGCGGAAATGAGTTCTGCAGCTTCGCAAATTGATCCAGACGATATGCAGGCGATGGTTGCCCAAGTCATGGCTGAAATAAAAGCGCTTAATTGGTGGGCTATTTTCCCGCTCTTCCTCTTTTACTTCGTAGGCGGATATTTCCTTTATGCTTCTTTATTTGCAGCCGTAGGTTCTGCGATTGGAGACGATTTAGGAGAAGGACAGTCATTGACTTTACCGATTACTATTCCAGTTATCTTAGCATTATATATCATGATGGTAGTGGTCAAAGCACCACAAAGTAGTCTGGCCACTTGGTCTTCGATCTTTCCATTTTTCTCACCAATTGTCATGCCTTCACGACTCGCTTTTAGTCCACCATTATGGGAAGTGATCGTGTCTATGCTTGTATTGATCGCCACCTCTTTATTCTTTGTTTGGCTGTCTGCTAGAATCTATCGAATTGGTATTTTGATGTATGGTAAAAAAGCATCTTTTAAAGAACTAGGAAAATGGTTATTCTATAAAGGATAAACTAGATTTGGTAAACCGCTCGATCAGGGTAATTTCCCGACGATCTTAAACCGATAAACAAAAGGCAAATTCTATTAAGTTAGAATTTGCCTTTTTTATTTTTCATAAAAAAAGGCAATGCCAACCAAAGGTTAACATCGCCACACATATCATTATTCTGGTTTGTAAAGGTTTTCTTTATAGCCTGAAATTAAAGGCTTCAATTCAATATTTCTTCTAGTTCTTTTCCTGGTCTAAACTTCACAACCTTCTTAGCTGGAATAATGATCTGTTCGCCAGTCTTGGGGTTACGCCCAGGTCTGGACTTACGTTCTTTAGATATAAAAGTACCGAAACCAAAAAGGGATACTTTTTTTCCGTCACGTAAGGTGTCCCCAATCGTATAAAGTAGGGTATCCATTACTTCGGTGGCCTGCGCGATCGTCAAATCGGCATTTTCGGCGATTCTCGTTATGAGCTCTCCTTTATTCATTGTTATTTTATTTATTTGGGTAAAATTGGCAGACTTTATGTCTGTTTAAATTCGTTGTTAGTGTATCCAAATTTGCCAATTGTAGCCAATTAAGGTAAGTTTAGATATACTCTTAGTATATATAACGGGTTTTGTGTAACTTGGGTTACAAATAGCCTTAACATATTAATTTTTATCTAAATTATGGAGTTTTATCCCACTACTACTCCATTTAGCAATTTATCATGAAAAAACTATTGCGATTATTACTTGTTTGTGCTACCCTTTCACTAGTGGGCACTACGGCCAGTTCTTGTAGCAAGAAGACTGGATGTCCATATAACGACTATACTAACAAGGATAAAAAGCCAGGGAAGAAGAGAGGAAAATCTAATTTATTTCCAAAGAAAATGCGGAGAAATTAATTTAACTATCGGCGCAATCCATCACCGATTAAGTTAAAAACGGTTACGGTTATAAATATTCCAATTCCTGGAAATACAACCATCCACCAAGCTGTGATGTTGCTGCGTGCAATACTCAGCATCTTTCCCCATGTGAAAGCATCAAACGATACACCAATTCCCAAAAAGGATAAGGTAGCCTCTGCGATAATAGCACTCGCCATTCCAAAAGCGATCGTAATATAGACAGGTGTCATTGCATTCGGCAAGGCATGATTCCAAATCACTCGCCAAGAGGAAAAGCCCAATGACTGTGCTGCTTGTACATATGGCAGATTTCTAATCCTTAAAAAGGCCGCTCTCACAAAACGAGCCGTTGTCGTCCAACCAAGGAACCCAATAATAAAAATGATATTCAATACTGACCTAGTTTCTATAATAGAAAGTATTGCCAATAAAATAAATAATCCCGGAATGGAATTAAATACTTCAATCGTTCGCATCACCATATTATCGACCGGTAAGGTGATTTTTTTATTTAAAAAAGATAATTTTTCTAACAAAGCTCCAAGCAAATAAAATCCTAAAACAACACTTAAAAAGATCACCATTCCTTTCCCAACTTCCCAACCAAAACCACCTTCTGCCAAGGCATATCTACGGGCACTAAATCCATAAAAAATTCCTAGTAGAATTCCCGGAATCAACAATATAAGTTTAATCACAGAAACCTTTAACTTTTCATTTCCAAAATATCCCGCAATACTTCCAAAGAGCAATCCTATGAATCCCGCTACCAACATAGATAAAATTCCTACCAACATAGCGACTCTGGTTCCATGAATCATTCCGGACATTACATCCCGTCCTAACTTATCAGTTCCCAACCAATGTCGATATCGCAATGAAGGGACGTTCTGCTCGGCAAAAGGGCTTTTAAAACGGGTGTTCTTCCGATCAATACTTGTCGGGGAATATGGAATCAATGGCATCCACAATTTCTCGTAATTATGTTCTGACCAATCCATCCGAATATATTTTGCGTCCCAAGTATCCAGATCAAGCGCCACCGCATAATCTTTAAAAACTGGAAAATGAGTTTCTCCAGCAATCTTGCAATACAAAGGTTTTTCATTTGCCAAGAAGTCAGCCGCCACCGCAATAAACAACAAGAAAAACAGCATATACACCGACCAGCGCGTAGTTCGTCGCCGTCGTAAAATCGACCACAATCCTTGCCCGCCATTCGTAGCAGCAACAGTAGATTTCTCAGTAGTACTATTTATCGTTGGATTCAATTTTTTCTAACTTATTTATTTCAATCTAAATATTTTCGCCTTTTGTTTAAAAAAGAATATTCGTTCAGTAGCTAAATATAAAGTTCTATCGTCCAAAAAATCTATGGCTTCATATTGCTTTGGAAAGATAAATCCAGGTGCCTTACGCTTACGCATCCGACCTTTTAAAAAACGATTTTCTTTAAAATCACTAAACAAAAAAACTTTATTCTTCACCCACGGAAAGATACCTAAAAATCGACCATAATTATAAGCAGTCATAGCTACCGTCTTTCCGTCAGGACTAATACAAATACCTGTAATTACTTTTCTTTTAATCAATAAACTATCTACTGCCTGAATCGTATAAACGCCTGGTTTAGCTGGTAGGACATAATGTCTAGTCTGGTAATTCCCATATTTAGCTTTATTTTTTGAAAATAAATGCAAAGAATCTTGGTGATAAAAAAAGGCTTCCATATCAAATCCTCGATCTGCCAAAGCCGGTGGAAATTGAGTTTGCTCCTGATATTGAAATTGAATAGAATCAACCTTTTCAGTCATCGAATCATAAATATATATTTTCAAATCCTTTCGACGATTCAAGTTATTCCCGAAATCTCCAATATAAATACGTCCTTGATCATCAGCCGTTAAGTCTTCCCAATCAATATTTTGTATATTTTTAAATAGAATCTCATCCAGTATCTTACCAGATCTATCCGTACAATATAAGGCAGGCGAATGCCCTCCATCATTATGCCACCATAAAGAATCAGCACCAGAAATCCACAATCCAGAAACTTCCGTTAGAACATCAGGCAACCTTATTGTTTTTCGCTTGTCTTTTTGAGCAGACACGTCGGTCAGAAAGATAAATATCCCAAAAAACGCGACCAGATTTATTTTCAAAAGCCATTTCACTTGGTAAATTTACAAAGTAAGCAGCAGAAAATTTGCATTTACGAAACTTTTCGTATATCATTGTATACGAAATCATTCGTATTTAAAATTCAGATCTTATTTTAGATGAGCAAAAAATCAAATTTACCTCAGCCTACAAACGCAGAATTAGAGATTCTACAAATTCTCTGGAAAGCAGGACCAAGTACTGTTCGGTTTGTCAACGAACAACTTAGTGAGCAACAGGAAAAAGAAATCCGTTATACCACGACGCTCAAGTTGATGCAAATCATGACAGAGAAAAAACTGCTAAGTCGCAATACAGATACGCGTACTCATGTATATCTGGCAGAAGCAGTACAAGGTGACACACAAAAAGCATTATTGAAAAAATTCGTGGATGCTACTTTTCAAGGCTCGGCTATGAACTTAGTCATGCAAGCCTTGGGTAATCACGAAACTTCGCAACAGGAACTGGATGAGATTAAGGCACTAATTGAAAAAATCGAAAAAGGATAAATTATGGAATTCATTACACAGTTTTTCTCCGATACCGTTTTATATGCCTTGGGTTGGACCGTGGTTCATTCTCTTTGGCAAGGTACTTTGCTAGCTGTTCTCCTTTCCATCCTCATGATGGTTTTAGAAAAACGATCGGCACGATTGCGATATGAAGTAGCCTGTGGTGCCATGTTTACGATGCTTATGATGGCTTTAGCTACTTTTATTATTTATCTGGATCAAGATCCAAACACTGTAGAAGTAACCGTGGCACTAATGGGTGGTAATTCAAATGCTTCTCTTACGATCATCAATGGAGAAACTAATTTTTTGCAAAGCAATTTTCAAACAGTTATCGCTTTCTTTGATGCCCAATTACCTTTGATCGTAAACGTTTGGCTAATCGGTTTTTTATTCTTTGCATTTAGAATGACTGGAGGTTTTATACATCTTCGTCAGTTGCGTCATCAGGATAATTTTCCAGTTGATAAAATGTTACAAGATAAATTAAACCAACTAATTCGACGATCACCGTTACAACGATCCGTTAAAGTAATGGAATCAGCTTTGATAAAAGTTCCTATTTTATTAGGACATTTAAAACCGCTTATTTTAATTCCTGTTGGAACAATTAATCTATTAACAGAAGAAGAAGTAGAAGCCATCTTAGCCCACGAACTAGCACACATCATTCGTCGTGATTTTTCGATGAATATATTTTTCACTTTAATTGAAATACTATTTTACTATCACCCTGGCGTATGGCTCATGGCTGCTACCATCCGTAGTGAACGAGAACATTGTTGTGATGACTTAGCGCTTTTCCTTTGTAAAAATCCATTAGCCTATGCTCGTGCACTTTACAAATTAGAAGCTGCTCATAAAGCTGCTCGACTACCTGGATTAGCACTTTCTTTTTCTAGCCAAAAGAATCAACTACTGCACCGTGTACGTCGTATTTTAAATCAACCACAAAACAAATCTAATATCATGGAAAAATTAATGGCCACTACCTTTTTACTCCTAACCATTGCAATACTCTCCGTTGGTGCTACTACCCCACTAGACAATTTAAAAACCCACAAAGCCATTAGTACCAGTGTAGAAACTTTAAGTAACCCAGTCGTTTATGTGAAAGCGAATAGCTTACCTACCATAAATGTCCTACCTCGAATCGTCCTAGATACCATTCCTGTAAAAAGACGAGATCGTCGAAAAATTATTAAAACAGAAAACGGAAGAGCCATTGAAATAACAATGGAAGATGGACAAATCTCAAATTTAAAAATCGATGGAAATGAAATTCCTGCTGACCAGTATGATCAACATGAAGACTTAATTCAGGATTTAGTTGTGGAATTTGAAAATATTTCACCACCACCTGCACCTCCAGCACCACCTACGCCTCCTCAGATCATGGCAGATGTGCCTGCACCTCCAGCTCCTCCTGGTGCAGCACCCAAAGCACCAGCACCTCTAACTAAAGTAAAAGAGGTTATCGTAAATGGTGAAAAAAGAATAATTACTTATGAAAGTGATTCAGAAATGATTGTTGGAGACGACGAAGAGATGGTTGAAATTCAAGAGGTAGAAATAGAGATGGAAATACTCCAAGAAGAGATGGAAGCCCATCATAAAAAAATGGAGAAACATCACAAAGAAATGGAGAAGCATCATAAAAAGATGGAAGCCCAACGGGAAGAAATGATGGAAGCGCATCGTGAAAAGATGGAAGCTCATCATGAAAAAATGAATGCTCACCGAGAAAAAATGGAAATAAAAAGAAAAGAACGAGAAGAAAGAATGGAAGAAATTCACGAATCTCATGGTTCGGCAAATAGAATAATAGCAACCGACATTGGCCACTCAAGCAATGAAATCAACAACGCAATAGTAGATCAATTAATCGCTGATGGGCTCATTGATTCTAGAGAAAATTATAAATTTGAACTAAGTGGACAAAAATTTAAAGTGAATCGTAAAACACAACCTGACGCAATTCACCAAAAATATAAACAACTCTATGAAGAGTTATCCGGCTCACCTCTTTCTGATAAGAGCAAAATCAAAGTTGCAAAAAGTAAATTTTAAAATCGTATATTTATAATAATATAATATTCTTTAATCATCAGGCTTTTCCCTTTAGTCTAAAGCCTATAAAAAATTAGAAAATTATGAAAGCAGTAAAACTCAATTTATTCTCCCTTTTTATGGTCATGCTGCTCTGTACCGGCATGCACCACCTACAAGCACAACAAGAAGTCAACATAGAAACCGACGGAAAAACCATCACGATCATTAAAAAATATGTGGATGATGAAGGTGTATCTGTTACCGAAAAAATTGTAAAGCAAGTAGACGACGCCGACTTCAACATTGATGAGTTTATCGGTGATCTACCTGGCTCTGAAATTACCGTTGATATAATGGAAGACGAACGAATGGATTTACTAAATAATAGTCTCAGTCATATGGATCAGTTCATGTATGGAAAATCCGGCTGTGATAGTAAGTCTATGCGAAAGTCAACCGATGACCGTGGTAAGCTTGGTGTTTATCTAGATACTCATTCTAATATCAATGAAGGTGTACGTATCAACTCTGTCGTTGAAGGTGGAGCTGCCGAAAAAATCGGCATGCAACGCGGTGATATTATTCTAGCAATTAATGGAGAAAAGACCAATAGCTATTCTGCTTTATCTTCTACTATGCGAGATTATAAAATTGACGATGTAGTCAAAGTAGACTACCAACGTGACAATCAATATTTCCAATCTGAAATAACGCTACAAGCTTTTATCCGACCAGAAAGAAAATTGAGTTATGCTTATAATCATGTTTCTCCATCTGATCGTAGCTACTACAAAATGGATCCTTGTAAACCATTTATTGGCGTGACCTTGAGTACTAGAGGAGAAAATGGGGTACCGATTCACCGAATTGTAGAAGACACACCGGCCTCTGAAGTAGCACTACAAAGAGGAGACCGTATTACCTCTATTGATGGTACTTCTGTAACGACACAATCCGAGATTGTGCGTCTAAGAGATTTACACAAAGCTGGTGATTACTTTACCATCGGTTATATCCGTGATGGTCAAGAATACGAAGTAGAAGCTCAATTTAAGGCTTGTGATACAGAAGTAACCGAAGAGGAAGAGCCAACTGTTTTGACTACACCAGAGATCAATAAGCCAACCATCACCAATGATCTTCAATTAGAATCTATTACTGCATTTCCTAATCCAACTTCAGGAAGATTTACACTTCAGTTTAGAGGAGACGCAGTTCCTACAACGGTTCGATTAACCGATGCGCTAGGAAAGGTTTTAATGACAGAAACTTTAAATGATTTTTCTGGAGAATACAACGATGGAATTAATATTTCTAACTACCCTTCTGGCGTATACAATATTACCATTATTCAAAATGATAAATCTTATAACGAAAGAATTATCCTCAACGGTAATCGTACTTAAAAAAAAAGTCCAGTTTGATCAAAGATCAAACTGGACTTTTTTTTTGTTGAATCGTTGAATCGTTGAATCGTTGAACTGTTTAAAAAATCAACGATTCAACATTAAAACTATTTCGAGCTTTGTAAAATTACTTTTTCAGTACGACTTTCTCCTCCGTGGACAATTTGCAGAAAATAAATTCCTGCTGCTTTTCCAGTCAGATCAATCGCTTCGTCAAAATAACCGTTAAATTTTTCTTGCGAACTATTGTAGATCATTCTACCTGCCACATCCGTCAGACGTAGCGAAAAACTACCGTCTAATTCAGAACTATATTTTACTTGAGCAATACCAGTGGTTGGATTAGGAAATACTTCCAGTTCACCCGGCAGTAAATCTTCTGTATCAATCGTTGCAGGCAACTCCGCCGTTACGCCTTCACAGCAAGCAGTCCAAATGGTATTTTTTTGGATTTTATAACCCAAAACAACAGATAATAATTCTGCTCTGCCATTTCTAATAATATCCACATCCAAAGCATCTCCCGCTTCATAAGCATTGATGGTGGTATGTAAATCACAACCAGAATAAACGGTCTCTCCTTCAATATTGGTAATGATATCTCCAGGTAAAATTCCTGTTTCAGCGGCTGCCGAACCATTAATGGTTCGCTGTACTTCTACGCCAGGAATATCTACCGCAGGAATCGTCGCAACGCCCATTAATGGTAATTTTTTTACATCCGTTGTTTTTTCACAAAAATCATAGCACTGACCGTCCCAGTCTTCTTTGTTGAAAGATAACCGAACTACTTCCGTATCTCGAACGATGGTTCCTCTAATTTTTATATCAGCCAAGTTTCCGTGCTTACGCAGATAATCGCCTAAATCAAACGCCTTCGCCTCTTCTCCTAACAATCGCTGGTAGGTAGTTTGGGAATTAAGGGTCGCTTTAGAGGTAATGGAAATTCTTGCAGAATGGATCTTTTCAGATTGTGCCGTAGATAATTGGGCAACGATAAGTAAGATTAGGGTGTAAAAGTACTTCGACTTCATGTTCTCTAGTGTTTAGGTATTAATAAGAGTTGGTTTTGTGGTTACCTTCACTAGTACAATTGCTATTCCAAAAAAGTGATTTTAAGAATTATTTAAAGGATTTGAAAAAATCAAGTAAAAACTATAAAAATTGGAAAGAATTATGGTCGAATTTGGAGGTGAATATGATCATCGTGACGCACGGCCCGACACCCGTGAAATCTTATGCGATTATCCGTCAATCTTAATCGAGTTTTAAGGTGAGGTTCAATAAATATTTTTTGAATTTCGGAATGATCTAGTAGTGCTTCAACTAAATACTTAGTTCCTTTTTTAGAAAAAATCAACTCTTGATTAACTGCTCCTAAGCTACAATATTTAGAAAAATCATATTGATAATAGCCTGCCTTTTTGCATTTTTCAATTTGATTGGTTTCTCCAGCAAGTGGATTTACATAAACACCGTAACCTGTACGTGATTGCTTAGCGGGAATGATGATTCCTTTTTTATTTTCATAAACCAAAGCTAAATCCAGTTTCCTACCGTCATTATGACTCAAATGAGGCAGCAGTGGAAATCCATTTATAAAAGGAAAGTTAGCATCTAGGTAAATAATTTTAATTCCTTGAGATTTTACCTTTTTAGCTATTTTTAATAATAATTTATTAATCGCAGGTCGAACGTAATTTCGATTGGTTAAAACCGTAAACCAAGTCGCGGGCAGAATATCCTCGGTGTGTTTGACAGGCTCTCGGCCAAAGATTGGCGCAACGTGAGGAATGATTACTAAAGAAGTGATTAAATAGAGGGTTAACGATAATAATAGTTTTTTCCATCGCTTTTTCCATCCCAAAAATCGAGCGATGAAGATGGCACATAAAAAAACAAGACCACCAATTTGCGTCAGAATGGTAAGTAATAAAAAAAGGAAAATAATAGAAATCCATTTTATCATTCGTCCTACTCATTTAAGAATCCAAAACAACAAATCGTCCGTCCATCACCGCACTCAATGGTAATAAGGCATCTCCCGTCCACTCTCCAAAAATAGTCAATGGATGACCAGCACTTAATGCCAATAGTTGCCAAATATCCTCCGGTCTTATCAACGCAGAAACATACTTTTTTTCAGCATCCACTAAAACTAAACCTTCTGAAGTACGCACCGGAATTACATTTTGTAAACAGACCGGAAAATCACTCAACCACGGATTATCTGCCAAAGCTTTTGCATAAGTTTCTAAAAAGTCATTAATGGTCTTTGCTCCTTTTAAAGACTCAATACTTTCTCCCGTTGGATCTGGCAATTTGATCAATGCTCGCAACGGATAACTGGCCGGATAATACACTAGCTCACCTGAATAAATATGTCCAGTTTGCCAATGCTGATCATATCCCATATTATTAAAACTATAATCCAAAATTAGGGCATACTTTTTGGATTGGCGTCCAAGCAACCAAGTTTTTCGATAAGCAATATTATCTAAATTTACACCTTCAAAACTACCTATTACACCCCATTGATCCATCAAACCAAGTTGCGATAAAATATCTGATTTTTTATCGGTAATTCCTGCGACTCTAAGAATTTGTTCTCGCAATAATTCAGGTAATTGATCCAGTTGTTTAAAACCTGTAACCAATAAATAAAGCGACGCCAACTCTTGTAGTAAGGCTTCTGGCCAATCATCCAAGGTAGTCGGTAATAATTGCAAAGATCGAATTTTAGGGCCAACGGCACTTAATTGAGTATCTACCATTCGAGCCGATAAATCCTGCCAAAATTTATAATCTTGCTCTTCGACCGAAGCCATTCCCTGACGGATTAAATCCAATAACCAAACCTCTAAATCTTCCACACCTGTGGTCATTCGCTGAATACGAATCAATCGATTTTTCAATCGTTTGTCTAGCTTCGCAATTTCATCAGGCGTATTTTTTTTAGGAGCAACTATAGCGTCTGGTATTCTTTTATTTTTCCAATTATTGACCCAATCAGGTGCTTCGCTCGCTTGGCGAAAATGTTTGGGTTGACGAACAAAAAGAAGGAGGAGTCCTAAGATATGTTTGCACGGTTTTTTACGTGCTGGACAATTACAATTGAAATGAGGTCCATCTATTTTGACAGAGGTTTTGTAGGTGTTGCTGCTGCTTCCTAGACAACGCCCCCAGATGAGATTTTCTTGGGAGGCTAGAATAATCCATTTAGCGGAATCAGCAAACTGCTCACTCCGGTCAGCAGTAGCGAGATCGGGCGCGTGGGATAGAATGTTTGCTTCCGTCACTAGGAGGTTGGATTAAAATACTATTGAGGAGTTTCTTGTAAAATTCCGAGTGTTTGAATGGCTTTTTCTGATGCAGTTTGCTCTGCGCTTTTTTTATTGAAATCATCAGCGGTAGCCAATTTTTTACCATCAATCAAAACAGCAACTTTAAATCGGTCTCGCTTTTCAAATTTATACTTAGCGATCATTTTATAAGAGACAACAGAACCATTCTTTTGGCACCATTCCAAGAGTTGACTTTTATAATTATCATCATAGCTTTCCAGCTCGTGAATATCGAGGTAACCTCGTAATATTTTTTTAACCACATAGGTGCGAGTACCATCGTATCCTCGTTCCAAATATACCGCTCCAACTAACGCTTCAAGTGCATTTCCGAGCATTGATTTACTAAGGCGGGTGTTATTATATTGAGATAAAAATTCATCTAAGCCCATTTTATCTGCAATTCGATTAAGCGATTTTCGCTTAACGATTTTTGAGCGCATCTT
>CALKJE010000010.1 GCA_937995675.1 uncultured Saprospiraceae bacterium | reverse complement strand
CGTACATCACCCTGCGGGTTTATTCGGTCATTTCAGCTAATTTTGTTTTCCGTAGCTAAGGCTACGCAAAAAAAATGGAGCTTCGTCTTGAAAATCAAGCACTTACAATTAATTTCAACCTCCATTTTTGAACAACTTCAAAATATAAATGGGCGACAATATAATTTGAGTGATTTTATCTAACCACCCAACCTAATCGGTCTTTCTATCCGTCTACCTAAAAAAAAGAAATTATGATTAAAGTTACTAAAGTTTGTATCTATCTTAGCTTATTCTTTGTTTTATTTTCGTGCAACAAAGAATCTTCTAGCAGTCTGAATTTACTAGAAGTAGATTTCGAAATAAATATCGAAGAGGGCTTTTTTTTCGGAGATAAAGCTTGGGTTGTATTTTCAGATCTCAATGGTGAGATTATTGATTTTGGAGAACTGCCTACCCCAGGCAATTATAGTTTTCAGATAGAAACTAATGAAGACCAAAAATTTCATGCAACCTTTATTAATTATATCAAACCAGAAATTTTAGAAGATCCATGGGACATTCGTGAGTTCATCAATTTAAAGACCTTTGGTTTTCTTGATGGAGAAAACGCTACCATAAATTTAAAATCATTTGATTCCAATATCAGCGAAATATATGCATCCGCTAAAACATTGGATGTCGGTTTTAATATTGAAGAAAGTGAAATTAAAGAAAGTGTGATAAGTGGGACTTTAACAGGTATTAGAAACACCAATAATTATGGAGCAGTTAAAGTAAAGGAAGGACAAGAAACCGTTTTTACTTATGTTCACTTAAACGGAGAAGATAATTGGAGAATGAAATTTCTGGAAGAGGTAGAGGATAATACGTCTGTACTAATTGATATTGAAGAAATGGAAGAAGTACCTGTTCGGATAGTTCAAGTTCCGGATGTCTATGATGCTGAGTTTGCAATTACCGGCATTATTGATTGTGAAGAAAATAATGCTCATTTTATTCAATGGTTCTCCCCTGCTAAAAATGGAAACATCATAAGTCGGTACTTACCTGAAACTAGTGAATTATTTTCTCACTATCGAACGGATGTTAAGTTGACTCGTGAAAATGAGGTTTATCAAAATATTAGATTAGGAGCACCAATTAGTCAATATGAACCCATAGAAATAGACTTTTCTATCCAAGAAAATAGTCTTGATAACTTCCAACTACAAACCACTAGTGCGCCTTTTTCATTGTATGAAATTAACTATTCAAAAACTAATCCCCCAGGCGTGGGATCCAATTCAAGCGAATGGGTAATCTATGGAGATTTTTCAGAACCATTTATTTCACCAGACTTAACAGAAATATTGGTTCAAGATGCAAGTTGGTTCAATAAAGATTTACTCGATTTGAATGAAGTAAAAGAATATCATTATTCTAATCGACCTAATTATAAAGCATGGTTAGCGAATGAATTTGATTTCGAATTAATGGAGGGTGTTTGTTTTCGAGATGAATTAAATGTAGGAGATCAACTAACTACTAGGTCGCTTGTGTTTGACTAGGAGTGTTTTGATTTTAAAGGGACTGTTCTAGATTTCGTGTTTTTCAAGCGCAACTGCAACTTCAAAAACAATTTCAAGCTTCCCATCCGCTTTTGCGGTTCCTTTCCTTTGTCGTGCTGTTGCACGCTTCCTATCCGCTTACGCGGTTCACTTCCTTGGCGTATTGCCATACGCCACCCTCCGGGATCGGTCGTTCATTTCGTCGAGATCAGTCAGTTATCCCTCAAAGTGCAATGAAATCGTAAAAGCACGACTCAAAATCTTATCAATAACTCGAGAACGTTCTAGTTCATCGTCAAAAATTAAAACATTACTAAGACCATGAGACACCTTTAACTCTGGAGAGAAAATAAAGTAAGGAAAAAAGAATTGGATACCCGCTCCATATTCAAAAGCAAAATCAGTAGGAGAGATTTTGACCAGTTCGTCAGCTTGACGTGTTCGCGAATCACTCGCTACATCAAAACTATATTTGACGCCGCCGATGATGAATAATCGGATATCATTATAAGGTTGAGATTTATATCTTATTTGGAATGGTAATTCTACAAAAACAGATTCAAGCTTCTGAGAAGGAATACGCCCGCCACGTGGATTGGCATATTCAATATTTCTTTCTGCAAAAGAAAGGGTAGGGAGGAATCGAAAATCAAAATAATCTCCAATCTTCAGATTACTAACGATTCCCAGATTAAAACCAGGTCCCGTCACAGAACTAGTGGTCGAAATACTATCACTTGTCAAAAATTCACTCGATCGGAAAATACGAAGATCAGAAGTGTTATAAGCAAGCGTGATACCGAAGTAATATGGTTTTTGCTGGAAATCCAGAAAATTATAATTACCCTTGGCTCGCTGAGCAGAAGCAGTATTTGCTATAAACAATACAGCAAGCAAGAAGATTACTTTTCGCCCTGATAGATTGAACAGATTCCTAAACTGAGTCTTTTGCATTGATTAGAATTATAACCGGTTTTATTCATTACCTCCAAAAAATCGGGCCCATCCGGAAAAGCCTGTACCGATTCATACAGGTACTTATAGGCGTGGGGGTCCTTTGAAGTTACTTTGCCAATTTGTGGCAGAATATATTTAAAATAGCCATTAAACGCTTGCTTGAAAGGAAAAACAGTGGGGCGTGAAAATTCAAGTACCACTAATTGTCCTTTTGGTTTGAGAACCCGATGCATCTCCTGCATCCCTTTTTCTAAATTCTCAAAATTTCTGACTCCAAATGCAACGGTGATCGCATCAAACGTATTGTCTTCAAACGGAAGATTCTCCGAATCACCCTGCTGTAAATCAATAATATGGGTCAGTTCCTTTTTATTAATTTTTTTATCACCAACTTCCAGCATTTCCGCCGAAATGTCTAATCCTGTGATTTTGTCTGCCTTTAGGCGCTTTGTCATCTCAATCGCTACATCTGCCGTTCCAGTAGCTACATCCAAAATCCGTTTAGGATCAAAAGGCTTTAGCCGATCAATCATCTGTTTGCGCCAGATGGTATCGATCCCCAGCGAAAGAAAACGATTTAGAAAATCATAGTAAGGAGCGATACTGTCAAACATTTTTGACACTTGTTCCTTCTTTCCAGTTTGATCGTCTTGTACGGGCTTTACTACCTTAGTCATATTCAAAATTTGTGCAAATTTATTAACTTTTAGAGTCATTAGGTAAATTAATGACTGCTAACATGATTTATTTCCATTATTCAACAAGATCAGGCCCATTAAGTTGGAATTTGCCGCTTTATCTTCTTTCAGAAAATTGTCACATTTTTTTAAATGATTAGTTGTCCCGCTTGTCTGCTAAATAAAGGGTTTTGTCAACTTTTCATGTAGAAAAAATAAAATTTTTGACAAGGTTAATTTTCCTAGTTTTTGCTCTAAAAGATCCTTCTTTTTTGTAAGTATGATTTTAAGCTGTCACAATATTACTAAAAAGTAAATTTATTAAATCTGCTCTCTACCTATTTTTGCTTCGTAAAGCGACTGAGGTCATCTCATAATTAACCGGATTCGAAGTCGAAATCTGCCAAGCATGCGAATTATTATTTTTAAAACAAAAAACAACTAGGACGCAGAAAAAACGCTGACAGATTTCACTTCTTTTTTTCGGTATTGATTTTGCAAAGACAGTCATTACACAAAATACCTACCCAATCTTTCCTCCATTCAAGCTTTCTTTCTAAGCAATTCAACTAAGTCTTCCATTTCCCCTTTCCCTCTTCCCCTGACAGAGATTTAATAACACACATTTTTCTATAACATTTTAAATTTTAATTTATGACCATGAGAAATTTTTTATCCTTAGGCCTGATGGTCTTCCTATTAGTGGCTTTTACCAGTCCAGAGACGGAAGATAATGAAGGGCTCGAAGGGATCGAAGGCGTTGCTGGAAAGAAGGAAGTAAAAGTGCCTGGTTACATTCTGAATAAGAATGGTAAAAAACTGGAAGGCAAAATTATTCCTGGATCTATTACCGACAACGAGCTTAAGATCACTTTTATTAGCCGTTCTGGCCAAAAGAAGAGCTATAAGCCCAAAGACATTAAAGGTTACGGCTACGAAGCTGAAATCGAAGATGACCTAGGTCTTGGAGATACAGAATGGTTACACTACGAAAGTGCCAAAGCGGATTATCCACCAAAGCCTTTTGCTTCAAAGGATGTATTTATGCAAAGAGAATCAGAAGGAGCTATCTCGCTTTTCTGTTACTACATTGAAGTGCGTAATAATCCTAAACAACCATTCCGTTACGTTTACTACTTGAAAGATCAAGATGGTAAGCTAAACAAAATCGAAAAGAATGATTTTAAAAAGGTGTCTAAAGCACTTTTTAAAGATTATACTGCGATGAACAACAGAATTGGCCGTAAGGATTTCTTATACAAAAACCTCGATAGAATGGTCCGAGACTATAACTATTGGGTTGCCAATCAACATGATGCCGGTGAATACCGCGTCGCTATGAAACAATAATAAAGAACGATATAAACTGAGGAACTTTTTTACTTAGTTTTTCGATAGAGTAACAACTTAAACCGATCTTTTACTCGGATCAACGCGTGTGTTTTACTACCGTAACCACTATGGATTTTTCCAATAATGGCGGTTGGTAAAACACGCGTTTTTTTTTGTCTTTTTTTTTCAAAATTCCTACGCTTTTACCTACCTTAAAATTGGTATAAACCACTTAAATTTCGTATTTTCGCCCGTCTTCTTTTTAGGAGGAATCTGTCTTTTTTTTTATTGAAAAATAAGATTGTTTTTTCTCTTTAACTATGAAATGCTAATGCACTGATTATCTGAATAATAGTGTGTTGATTTTTTTAAAAAAAACTGTTAAATGGCTTCTGAAAGAATAATTCAAATCAATATTGAGGATGAAATGAAATCGGCCTACATCGATTATTCGATGTCCGTTATCGTTTCGAGAGCACTTCCTGACGTTCGGGATGGATTAAAACCTGTACATAGAAGGGTGCTATACGGAATGTCCGAACTTGGACTTTCGTACAACAAAGCTCATAAAAAATCAGCCCGTATCGTTGGAGAGGTACTCGGTAAGTATCACCCACACGGTGATCAATCGGTTTATGACTCTATGGTCCGGATGGCTCAAGACTGGTCTCTTCGTTACCCATTAGTAGACGGCCAAGGAAATTTTGGTTCTATGGATGGTGATAGCCCCGCTGCCATGAGATATACAGAGGCTAGAATGGAACGGATCACCGAAGAGATTCTAGCAGATATCAATAAAGATACCGTCGACTTTAGATATAACTTCGATGATACCTTAAAGGAGCCAACAGTGCTTCCTACTAAGCTTCCAAACTTGTTGATCAATGGTGCTTCCGGGATCGCAGTAGGTATGGCAACTAACATGCTGCCACACAACCTGACTGAAGTAATAAACGGAACCGTAGCACTCGTTGATAATCCGGATATTACGATAGAGGAGTTAATGGAACACATTAAGGCTCCTGACTTCCCAACGGGTGGTATTATTTACGGTACCTCTGGTGTTAAAGAAGCCTTTATGACCGGACGTGGTCGAGTAGTACTCAGAGGTAAGGTAGATATTGAAGTTTCTTCTACAGGTAAAGAAACCATTATTATCTCTGAAATTCCTTATCAAGTGAATAAGGCACAGATGATCGTCAAAATGGCGGAACTGGTTAATTCTAAAAAGATTGAAGGAATTAGCGCACTTCGAGATGAATCAGATCGTAATGGTTTACGAGTCGTGGTGGAGATCAAGCGAGATGCGATGGCCAACGTGGTTCTAAGTAAATTGTACAAATACACCCCATTACAATCTTCTTATGGTGTAAATAATATTGCTTTAGTAAATGGACGTCCAGAACTGCTCAACTTAAAGCAGATTCTAGAAGAATATGTGAAATTTAGATTAGAGGTAATCGTACGTAGAACACAATACGATCTCAAAAAAGCAGAGGAACGAGCACATATCTTAGAAGGTTTGCTAATCGCCCTAGATCATTTGGATGAAGTTATTGCTTTGATCCGTGCTTCTAAAACCGTTGAAATTGCAAGAAACGGTTTGATGGAAAAATTTGATCTTTCTGAAATTCAGGCCAAAGCAATCTTAGAAATGCGGTTGCAAAAACTGACCGGATTAGAAAGAGATAAGGTTCGCCAAGAATATGATGAGTTGCAAAAGAAGATTGCACACTATAATGCAATTTTAGGAAGTGAAGTAATGCAACGTGATATCATCAAGGATGAGCTAGGAGAAATCATGGAGAAGTTTGGTGACGAACGTCGTACAGCGATTAGCTTTGCAGATGGTGAGATTAGTGTAGAAGACATGATTGCCGATGAGGAAGTAATTATTACTATTTCTCAATTAGGATATATCAAAAGAACTAAGGCATCTGAATACCGAATTCAAGGTCGGGGAGGACGTGGATCGAAGGGAAGTAAAACTAGAGATACGGACTTTATCGAACATATCTTTGTAGCAACTACCCATAACTATTTATTATTATTCTCTGAAAAAGGCCGTTGTCACTGGTTACGAGTTTATGAGATTCCAGAAGCAGGAAAGACTTCTAGTGGTCGAGTAATCCAAAATATTATCAACCTACCAAAGGATGATAAAGTGAAAGCCTATATTAAGATCGAGAATCTTACCGACGAAGATTATTGCAATAATAATTATATCATTTTCTGTACGAAAAAAGGGAATATCAAAAAGACTTCTGTGGAAGCCTTTAGTCGACCTCGTACTAATGGTATCAATGCCATTACCATCAAAGAAGGTGATCAATTATTAGAAGCAAAATTGACCAATGGACAAAATGATATCTTGATGGCTAAGCGTAGTGGTCGAGCGATTCGATTCCCAGAATCGAAAGTTAGACCAATGGGCCGAAGTGCAGCAGGTGTCCGTGGGGTAACCTTATCTGATAAAATTGAGAATGACGAAGTAGTTGGAATGATCAGTGTGGATCCAACCGATGAATCTGTAGGAATCTTGGTATTGAGTGAAAGAGGAATGGGGAAACGATCTTCTTTAGAAGATTATCGTCAGACCAATCGTGGCGGTAAAGGTGTGAAAACCATGAATATTACCGATAAAACTGGTTTGTTGATCGCCATTAAAGCCGTAATGGAAAATGATGATGTCGTTATTAGTAACCGTTCTGGAATTGTAATTAGAATGATGGTGAAGGATATGCGAGTGATGGGACGTGCAACGCAAGGAGTCAAATTGATCCGTTTGGATGAAAAAGACCAAATTGCAGATATCGCCGTAATTCCATACAGTGAGGATAATGATAAAACGGAGGATGAAGCCATTTTAGAAGGTGAAAATACTGCTGAAATGGATCAAGAAAAGACAAGCGGAGGAGAGGAAGAGTAGACTTTTAACGATTGTTAACATAGAAATACCGCTATTTAACAGTACGACAACAGTCAAATTGAACCTTGAACCGTTCTATTTCCGAACAAATCTTTATCTTTGTTGCGACTTATTTTTATAAATTTCAGAACACCATACATTATGGTACAATTTAAATTAAATACAGAAATGATGAAAAAATTCCTATTAAGCCTCTGCGCATTTGTTTTAGTGGCAAGTAGTGTTTTTGCACAAGATGCTGAAGCCATCTTCAAAGAAGCCAACAAGTCTTGGAAAAGCTACGCAACTGCTGGCGGAGACGAAAAAATGGATTTATTATCCCAGGCGGCTCAAAAACTTGATATGGCAATGAAAGGTGCTGATGCACTAGACGAAAAGAAAGCCAACAAAATTTATAAGCTACGTGGCGATGTTTATTACGAGCTTGCTAGCCAAATGGTTACTAGATACTCTCTAGATCCTGAATTTGAAATTTCGGATATGCAGGCATCTATTAAATCTTTTAATTCTTTTAAATTACTTTATGAAAAGGCATCAAAAAAATATGCAAAAAGAGATGCCATGGAAGGAATGAAAAATGCGGCTAAAGCGATGAGTAACTTGGGATCTATTTCTTTTCAAAAGAAGGATTATGCTAACTCTTACCATAATTTCTTTAACCTTTCTAATGGTTTTGATTTCTTGAAAGAGAATGGCCAATCCCTTGAGATATTTCCTACAGACAAAGAATACAACACGAACCTTTTATATGCTGCCTTAACCGCTAATGCGGCTGATATGAAAGAAGAAGCTCGTCCAATCATCGAAAGACTATATAACGAGAAGTTTGACGATGCTGGTGTTTACGAAAATATGTACAAAATCTATGCAGACGAAGATCCAGAAAAAGCATTGAAGGTTTTAACTGAAGGACGTGAAAAATACCCTGAAAGCGAAGCATTATTAATTGCTGAAATTAACTACTACATGTCTAATAATAAATTAGATGAGCTAGTTGGTAAATTAGAAAAGGCAATCGAAATGGATCCAACCAATACTTCTTTCTTCTTAGCTTTAGGTAGTACTTATGATAATCTTACTCAGCGTGAATTAAAAGCTGGAAACAAAGAAAAATCTAATGAGTATTTTGAAAAAGCAAAAGAGTATTATAACGAGACTTTAAAAGTAGATGAAAATAACTCTTCTGCAGTTTACTCTACAGGTGCTTTATACTACAACCGTGCAGCATCTATGTTGACTGAGTTGATTGCTTTAGAAGAACAAGGAGATTACTCTAAAGCTGCTATGGCTAAACAAACGGCAATGCGTGCAGATATTCTAAAGGAATTTGAGAACGCACTTCCTTATTTCCAAAAAGCAGAAAAATTGAATCCTTCTGATATGAATACCCTTTTAGCGCTAAAAGAAATTTACGCTAGAAAAGATGATTTCGAAATGTCTAAAGTTTTCAAAACAAGAATCGAGCAATTGCAAGCTGGCGAAACGCTTGAGTCTTACTTTACAGACAAATAATAATTAACATTTTCCAATCTTTTTGAAAAGTTTGGCAAATGAATCCTTAAAAAAGTAATCCTTTTTTTGGGATTAATCCCGAAAGAAGCAGGTCTTTTTTCGGGATTTTTTGTTTCTTGCATTGACTAATTGAACCGAAATTAAAATAGAACAATGGATACCATAACGGAACTAACAAACGTCACCAAAGAATTGGAAGGACTGAAAAAAGTTGGTAGTAGGCTAGAAGATCTGAATCGAGAAATCACAGAACTACAAGGTAAGGTAGGTTACTTGGTCAAACAGGTAGACAAAGAGTCTGAAGATATTGAGACGCTGAAAAAAACAGGTGTTAAATCTCTTTTTTATAAAGTACTTGGAAGCAAGGAAGAACAACTTGAAAAAGAAAGACAAGAATACCTAGAAGCGAATCTCCGATATGACGAAGCACGAAAATCCCTCGAGTTGCTAGAATATGAACGGAATATTCTAGAAGGAAAAATCAAAGCGATGCCTAGTACTAGACAACGCCACCAAGAATTGCTAAAAATACGAGAGAAAGAAATCATCGCTTCCAATCCGAGATTAGCTGCTAAGATCAACACCATTGATGCTCAAATTACGGAACGACAAAAAATGCTTTACGAAGTAGAAGAAGCGATGGGGGTAGGTCGCGGCGCCAATCATTTACTTGAACAAGTACTTGTCAAACTTGACCAAGCTGTCAACTGGGGACAATGGGATATGACGGGTAGAAGAGGGCAGATGTCTGGCCATATGAAACACCGACAAATCGATATGGCAAAAGACTTGGCTTATAAAGCCAAGATTTCTCTGACACAGTTTGAAAAAGAATTGCGGGATATTTATGGTCCTGAAAATTTTGGATTGACGGTTCGAATTCCAACTTTCTCTTCTTTTACCGATATATTTTTTGATAACCTAATCACGGACTGGATCGTTCAACAAAAAATTCAGAATACGCGTGCTGGTGTGCTGAGTGTAAGAGATAAAACTCAGCGGCTGCTCATTACTCTAAAAGGTACCACCCCGAAAATAGAATCTGAAATCGCTCAATTACAAGAAGCACGAAAAACGGTGCTGAAAACTATTTGATTGGGAATGCTCATTTTAAGCTGAAATTTATCTAGGCTAGAGCCTTTATCTAAATAATAACAATTTAGCTATTTACATTTTACTTCCCTTGGTCACCTGCAGGCATGCGATAGAAGAGGGCAAGAAGCAAAATGCAAATAGCAAGAAGCAAAAAAAACATGAAAAAAATAGCTGTTTTTCCCGGGTCATTTGATCCAATCACCGTTGGACATGTGGACTTGGTTACTCGGGCCTTGCCCTTTTTTGATGAAATCATCGTCGCAGTGGGAATTAATTCTCAAAAAAAATACCTCTTTCCATTAGAACAACGAATGGAGTGGTTGGAAGCCTGTTTTTCTGATCAACCTAGAGTGAGCGTAGATAGCTTTGAAGGATTGACCGCACATTATTGTCAAAAAGTCAACGCTAAATTTTTGTTAAGAGGACTTCGTAATGCTTCTGATTTTGATTATGAAAAAACCATTTCTCAATTAAATCAAATCGTAGGAGATGGATTAGAAACCATCTTTCTGATCAGCCAACCAGCTTTCTCACATATTAGTTCGACCATTGTTCGAGAAATAATAAAAGGGAATGGAGACGCATCGAGCTTCCTTCCCGAGGCAGTAAAAATCCCTTCTTAGAGCTTGTTTAAACTTCCATTAATTGGTTGCAATTGGCAAATTTAATTCTGTGTTTCGTTAACTTTTTGTGCCACTGGCACAAGCAAACGCAGGATGCTATGGCATCGCCTACGTTTTTTGCCTCCCCGAATCAAGTTCGGGGCAGGCTTCTCAGAACAAAATTTCCTCAATTTCACACAATCATGAAAATTTGAACAAGCTCTTAAAATCTATTGAAAACATGGCATGGTTGAGACAGTTTATCTTCTTAGAATTGCTTAGCTTTGCGCCATAAAATTTTAAATTCAAAATACACCAAATATGTCCAATGCATTCTTTGAAGTTCCCTTGGCGATGAATGAGCCAGTACTTCCTTATGCTCCCGGTTCTGCCGAAAAACAGGAGTTAAAAAAAGCACTTGCTGATTTAAAAGCAAAATCAATCAACATTCCAATGAGAATTGGTGGAAAAAATGTTACCACCAAAAATAAAGTATCTATTCATCCTCCGCATGAACACAAACATGTATTAGGACATTTCTCTAAAGGAGATTCTACGCATGTGAAGCGAGCCATCGATGCGGCATTAAAAGCCAAGCCAGCTTGGGAAGCCATGCCTTGGCAGGATCGAGCAGCAATATTTTTACGTGCAGCTGATCTTTTAAGTGGACCGTTTCGAGCTCGAATGAACGCAGCGACCATGCTTGGACAATCTAAAAATGTTTATCAAGCAGAAATTGATGCAGTAGCAGAACTTTGTGATTTCTTCCGTTACAATGCTCAGTATATGACGGAGATTTATGCGCAGCAACCAGAAAGCGTTCCTGGCATTTGGAATCGTCTGGAGCACCGTCCCTTAGAAGGATTTATCTTTGCCATTACTCCTTTTAACTTTACTTCCATCGCAGCTAATCTACCAGCTGCTCCAGCAATGCTTGGAAATACTATCGTTTGGAAGCCTGCGGAAACACAGATTTATTCTGCCCATGTAATCATGGATCTTTTTGAAGCTGCTGGACTTCCAGATGGTGTGATCAATTTGGTTTTTGCAGATGGACCTGTCGCTGGAGATTTGATTTTTAGTCACCGCGAATTTGCTGGATTACACTATACTGGATCAACGGGTGTTTTCAATAAATTATGGCAGACCATTGGTGACAACTTACCAAAATACCGAAGTTACCCTCGGATCGTTGGAGAAACAGGCGGAAAAGATTTTGTGGTAGCACACGAATCTGCTAATGCAAAAGTAGTCGCAACCGCACTTATTCGAGGAGCATTTGAATACCAAGGACAAAAATGTTCTGCTGCTTCTCGTGCTTACATTCCAAAAAACCTTTGGAAAGATGTTGAGAAATTTATGAAAGCGGATTTAGCAGAAATCAAAATGGGAACCGTCGAAGACTTCACCAATTTTGTAAATGCAGTAATTGATGAACGAGCTTACGATAAGATTACCGGATATATCGCTGGAGCGAAAAAATCTAAGGATGCAGAAATCGTTATGGGCGGTAGCTATTCTAAAAAAGAAGGATACTTTATTGAGCCTACCGTTATTCTAGCTAAGAAAGCAGATTATAAAACGATGTGCGAAGAGATCTTCGGACCAGTTCTGACCATCCATGTTTATGATCCAAAAAAATATGAAGCGATTCTAAAAAAGGTAGACCAAACTTCTCCTTACGCATTGACCGGATCTATTTTCTCTGATGATCGTGCTGCGGTTTTATTAGCAGATAAAATCCTTAAGCATGCTGCTGGTAATTTTTATATCAATGATAAACCAACTGGTGCAGTCGTTGGACAACAACCATTTGGTGGTGCTCGTGGATCGGGAACCAACGATAAGGCAGGTTCTATCCTAAACTTATTACGATGGATTTCTCCACGGACGATCAAGGAAAACTTTGTTCCTCCAACAGATTATAAATATCCGTTTTTGGGAGAGGAATAGAAGATTGATTGATTATTTGATTGGTGGATATGCGGATTTTCGTAGTTTTCACTATTAATATAAAATTTAGAAAAAGATCAGCGAATGTGCTGATCTTTTTTTATTTTAGAAATATCAAACTTTAGTCCTCCTTAACCATCTAATAATCCGCATATTCACACATCAAAAAATCCGCACATCCGCAATGAATTATCTCGCACACCTTCATCTTTCTAATCATCGTCCAATGTTAACCATTGGAAATATGATAGCGGATTTTATTAATAATAAACAGGTAGCCTTTTATGCATTAGAAGTTCAAAAAGGCATCGCATTACATCGCCTGATTGATACCTATACGGATCAGCATCCTATCGTAAGACAAGGGACGGAACGATTACGGCCCTCCCAAGGAAAATATGCTCCCGTGGTTATTGACATTTTATACGACCATCTATTGGCGGTTAATTGGGAAAGGTATTCGACGATCACCCTAGAAGAATTTGCTCAAAAGCAATATGTCTTGTTGGAAGAAAACCTAGAAATTTTACCTAAAAAACTGCAAAAGAATCTACCTAAGATGATTAGTGGGAATTGGTTGGTGGGCTATGGTCATGAAAAAGGTATTCGTTATACATTAGAACGGATGGATGAACGAACAAAATTTCCATCTTCCTTTGTTACAGCCTTTGATACCCTCCAAGAATTCTTTGATTTATTTGAAAAAGAGTTCAACACATTCTACCCAGAATTGATACAGAAGTCACTGAAGTTCCAAACCGAAAATTTTTAGCCCAAAAACTAAGAAAACTTTAACGTATTCATTTTTAGTTTAGTTGTTTTTTATAAGTTCCATGAGAATCAGGCTTTTAGAGATAAGGATAAATGACATGCCTGTCAGATACTTTACATTAAACAAAAATACACCCTTAATTAATTTGAATATTCGGAGTTTATTTATAATCTTAGCAAAAGAAAAGGGGATTGATTTATCCATTAAGTTGTATTTCAATCTCTAGAAAACTGATACTAGTATTCCATAAGAACATACTAGTTTTACCTTACTATGGGAAACATAAAATTAATCAATCCACTCTCAAGAATTGATATTTATTTATGAGACATTAGGTAATACTGAATACCATGACTACACAAAAAATCAAAAAAGGGCGCGTCCTTTTAGCGGAGCCCTTTATGCTAGACCCAAATTTCAAAAGAGCAGTGATTTTACTCTGCGAACATGAAATGGACGGTAGCCTCGGCTTTATTCTTAATAAGCCCTTAGAAATGACGGTCAATGAATTGATCGCCGATTTCCCAGAATTTGATGCGCCAGTTTTCTACGGCGGACCTGTCAAAACGGATACCATTCATTATATTCACAATGCTGGCGATTTACTGGAAGACAGTAAACGGATTGGACGTGGTGTATACTGGGGTGGAAATTTTGTACAACTAAAAACCCTTATTAAGTCTGGACTAATTGAATCCAAGGATATACGATTCTTCGTAGGATATTCTGGATGGGATTTTGGTCAATTAGAAGAGGAAATGAAAATCCGTTCTTGGGTAGTGGCTCATATGAATGCCAACTATGTTTTTAATAATAAAGTTAAAATGCTTTGGAAGGATATCATGAGCAATAAGGGAGATGCCTATAGTGTCATCGCTCAAATGCCTGAAATTCCGATTTCAAACTAAAAAAGATAAACTACTTCCCCCCTAAAAGCTGCCTCGATTCTTGATCGGAGCAGCTTTTTTGTTTTGGTTTCATAAAGTGAGTTTCTGGTCGCCCGCGCCTATATATTGAACTCCTTCTCCGCTTTTATCCATACTACTTGGCATTTTTTCCATTTTCTGCCTCCTAGTTCCGGCCGTATCGCCGGAGAGTAGCAGCAAACCCGCAAATCCCAAGTAGTATGGTTATAGACCTTTTTGCCTTCCAATTCTTCGTAAATTCCGTATCTTTGCACCATGATTACAGCAGCGAATATATTTGTAAAGTATGGAGATCGAGTCCTCTTGGATTCTGTCAATATTGTATTTGAAACTGGACAAAGAGTAGGTCTGGTAGGAAGAAACGGAGCCGGAAAATCTACGATGCTTAAAATCATTGCAGGATACCAATCACCGGATAGTGGAACGATTACTCGACCGTCTGCTTCGACCCTAGGATTTTTGCATCAGGAAATGAGTTTGCCGAAAGGAAAAACCGTGATGGCAGAAACCTTGACTGCTTTTAAGGAAGCGCTCGAATTACAAACAAAAATTGACGCGATCAATGTTCAATTAGGAGAACGAACCGATTATGAATCTCAGGCGTACTTAGACCTAATTACGGATGTAAGTGATGCTGGTGAGCGATTTCAGCTCTTGGGTGGACATACGATGGAGGCAGATGCGGAACGAATTCTGGGTGGATTAGGATTTAAGTCTTCAGATATGGATCGTTTGACCGATGAGTTTAGTGGTGGATGGCAGATGAGAATCGAATTGGCAAAAATGCTTTTACAAAAACCAGATTACTTGCTACTGGATGAGCCTACCAACCACTTGGATATTGAATCCATAATCTGGTTGGAGAATTTTCTAAAAACTTCTCCAAGTACTTTGATCGTGATTTCGCACGATAAACAATTTTTGGACAATGTCACCAATCGAACAGTAGAGATTGAATTAGGAAAGGCATACGATTATAAAGTCGCTTATTCTAAGTTTATGGTGATGCGAAAAGAGCGACGGGAAATGCAGGCAGCGGCTTTTGCCAATCAGCAAAAAGTTATTGCACAAAAAGAAAGAACGATCAGCCGATTTATGGCGAAGGCCACCAAGACCAAAATGGCGCAATCCATGAAAAAGCAATTGGATAAAATGGAACGGATCGAAATTGATTCGGAAGATTCCGGAGCCATGCGATTGAAGTTTCCACCGGCACCAAGAGCAGGTAGTATCGTAATTGATGCTAAAAAGGTAACCAAAGATTATGGTGCCTTAAAAGTTTTAGATGGGGTAGGACTAAAGTTGGATCGAGGAGATCGGGTTTCTTTTGTGGGACAAAACGGACAAGGGAAAACGACCTTAGCAAAAATTCTTATCAACGAAATTCCAGCCACTGATGGCGATATAAATCTTGGCCATAATGTTAAGGTTGGATATTATGCACAAAATCAATCGGATGCCTTACAAGGTGATCGGACTGTTTTACAAACGATGGAAGCGCAATCTCCTGAAGAACTCAGACCTAAACTACGGACGATCTTAGGATCTTTTATGTTTAGTGGAGAAGATGTAGAAAAAAAGGTTTCTGTCTTGAGTGGAGGAGAGCGCGCACGATTGGCTTTGGCTTGTTTATTATTAAAACCCATCAATTTATTGGTACTGGATGAGCCGACGAATCACTTGGATATTATTTCTAAAGATGTACTCAAAAAAGCGATTCAAAATTATGATGGATCACTGATTATCGTTTCGCACGATCGAGACTTTTTAGCCAACCTAACCAACCGAACAATAGAGTTTCGCGATAAAAAATTATATGAACATCTTGGTGATGTCAACTTTTTCTTGGAAAAACGAGCCATGGATAATATGCGACAGGTTGAATTGTCCAAATCCAAACATCCAGGTGCCGTTACAAAAGGAAATAAAAAAGGTGGTAAAAAAGAATTGACCTACGAAGAACAAAAAGCGCTTAAGAAAAAAGAGCGGAAAGTTCAAAACGCAGAACGTGCAGTGGAAAAGCTAGAAGAAGAAATCGCAGCGATCGAAGCTAAAATGGGCGAACCTGGTTTTTATGAAAGTGAGGCTTCTACCAAAGTGATGGAAGATTATACTGCGAAAAAGAAAGACTTAGATGCGGCTGTTGAAAAATGGGATCAGTTGGTGAGTGAGTTGGAAGGATAGATTTTTTGATGTGCGGATTTTTTGATGTGCGAATTTTTGAAACTTTGGAGATAATTAATAATATACTTAATTAATAATGTCCTTCTGGCGTGTATATCTTTTTCTTTAATTACTTAAATGAGTAAAAAGAGTGAAAGAACAAATTTAAGTTACCCCAAAAAAAATAGGATCAAAGTATTATTCATACTATGATCCTGATCTAAATTGGAATGAAACCTAACCTACAATATTCTTGAACTCGGAGAAAGTTTCTAGTCGAAGTGTGTCAAAAAAGACACACCTCGATAGAACGATATCCTGTTGAATTTAATTTGTTTGGATCAGAAATCTAATAACGCTTTTTTCTGATCGATGAATTCTTATGCTTTTATAAGAATCGTACCTTTTAAGTACATTACAAATATCTAACTTTATTACCTTCTGCACATCGACGAAAACCCCTAAATTTTAAATTAGGGGAAAACCCCTAGAACAGTTTACTGACTGCTAATTTAAAATGATTCTCTTCACAAAAAACATTTCTTGATCTAAGACTCTTAGATGATAAACACCTAGAGGATATGCAGATAAATCTACCTCACATTCATGATCACCGGTAACTGCAAACGCTAATTCTAAATCAACTGCCTTTCCAATACCATCTAACAAGTCTATTTTTACCTCATTCGTAAATGCAGTATTAGGACTCGTCAACCGTACGTGTTTGGGACGCTCGGTAGAGGAAAGTTGAATTGCCTTTATGGGGGCAGTTTTAATCATTAGTTATTTTTGTGTTTAGAGCTTGTCCAAATTTTCATGATTGAGCGAAATTGAGAAAATTTTGTTCTGAATGAGGCTAAAAACGCAGGCGATGCCTTAGCATCGACGAGGCTTTTTAACGAAATGCAGAACAGAATTTGCCAATTGCAGCCAATTAATGGAAGTTTAGACAAGCTTTTTATTATAGGTGCAAATTACACGCATTTTAAGGCGAAAACATCGGGGAAACCATTGAAATGTAAAAATGAGGGAAAACCCCTAGTGGAGGGAGATTTTGGAGTGCGGAACTGAAATTCTGGTTTTTTTAATTTCAAAAACAATTTCAAAAGCAAGCGCAAAAGCAAAAGCAAAAGCAATTTTCTCTTTAACGTGAAAAAAAGAATAGGGACGTTAAAAGGAGGATGTGATTACTGAGTTTGTTTTTGTGAGACTGGTCAGTTAAGTTGTGTCAGCGGGTTGGGCTTCCTTTAGGATCGAGGTGCGGGCTGGCAAAATGACACATTTGGAGACACCGTCCCTTATTTGTAATTGTGTTTGTCCTTGCGCAGTACTTTAAACTTTAGGATCGCTAACCTATTCTTGCTGTTTACGTATAAATATGGAATTTAGAATCATCAAGAGAATAGAAATTATGTTCCAAATGAAAAAATCTTCGCCTTGTTGCCCCAAGTTCATTCTTATACTGATCTATCTAGTGTCAACTTTTCCGACCTTTGGCCAATTCACCCTTGGAAATACTTATTATGATTCTACTGGTTTTGTAGAATATCGAGCGGGAAATCTTCCGATTATTATTTCCGCTCCTCATGGTGGAGATTTAGAACCAGATTCCATTCCAGATCGAGATTGTGCGGGCTGTACAACGGTCAAAGATGCTTGGACCAAACCAATTGCGGAAGGTTTGTATGATGCTTTTTTTGAACAAACGGGTTGTTATCCTCATGTGGTGATCAATTTATTACATCGTAAAAAGTTTGATGCCAATCGAGATATCATCGATGCGGCTGATGGAAATTCGACGGTAGAAAAAGCTTGGCGTGGCTATCATAGTTTTATCGACTCTGCTAAAAATAAAATAGTCTTAGAAAATGAGCGAGGGTTGTTTTTGGATATTCACGGGCACGGTCATCCGATTCAACGAATCGAGTTAGGATATTTATTAAGTGGGTCGGAGTTAAGACTTTCTGATGAAATTTTAAATACGGTCGACTTGATAGAGGAAAGCAGCATTCAAACTTTGGTGGATGATAATCTTCCTGATCATGATCATGCGACCTTATTACGTGGTGCAGAAAGTTTTGGGACTTTAATGACGGACAAAGGTTTTCCTTCGGTACCGAGTCAAGCAGATCCATTTCCAATGGAAGGGGAACCTTATTTTTCCGGAGGTTACAATACGGTGCGACATGGATCAAGGGATAATGCGGGCGGGATTGATGCAATTCAGATAGAACTCAACCAAGAGATTCGATTTGACGAAACCAATCGTATACAGCTGATAGATTCCTTAACGCATACCGTTAACCAATATCTTAATTTTTATTATAATGATTTATACCTAGAAAATTTTTGTAATCAACCAACTAGTATTTTTGAAACAAATTTTCCAATTGATTTAGAGATTTTTCCAAATCCTGCTGCTGATTTTTTTAGTTTAAAAACGGAATGGACAGATATTGAAATCTCTATTTATAATTTATTAGGTCAAAAAATAAAGACAGAAATCTGGCAGGGTAGTGCGATTGAAATTGGTGACTTAGAACGTGGTTGTTATTTTATTAGAATGAAAAAGGAAGGGCGTAGTTTTGGGAGTTGGAAGTTGGTGAAGGAATAAATTGGACGTTGTAAGTTTGAATTTAAATTATCGAAAGGCTCGGCTTCCCGTTTCTAGACCAAGAGGTCTAAACTAGCGCCAACCCGTGATTACTGAGTTTGTATTTTATTTGTTTATAAGAAATATTTTAAGTAGTTTGTTCCTAAATAATTGAAATTATAAAACATGAGAATTTTTTTTCCATTTATTGCTCTTCTTTGTATTACTTTTGGATGTGGTGATTCACAAGAAGATATTGGTCTAGAAGAATTAGATTGTTTAGCACTGGTTGATAGTATTTGGTCTATGATTACCTTAGATCAACCGCCTGTTTATTTGGATAATGGTGTAGATGGTTTTGAAGAGAATTTACTCACTGAAATTAAGTACCCTAGAGAAGCCCGAGAAAATGGCGTGGAAGGTATTGCTCGAATAGATT
>CALKJE010000009.1 GCA_937995675.1 uncultured Saprospiraceae bacterium | reverse complement strand
GCATTGATCTTTTTCGGATAGACCGTAAATCTCGCTCCATAAGACAAATCATTTGGTTGCGAATCATAATCCTTATGTGTCGCTCCTTCTTTCATTTCTTCCAGAATAAGAATATAATCTTTTTGTCGTAGCGTATCACCCACGTTCATGTAATGCGTCACGTAGTTCAAACTATCTTCTAAAGACTTCGCATATTCTTTGTCTGTTTCCGAAAGTGGAAGGGTAGCAATATGGGTAAAAATATCGCGGTTCCAATAATGTTGTGTAGAAGGATTTACCGCTGCAATCTTATTCTCTTTTCGTTCGTAAAGTACATTTGGATATAAATCAAACTCCTCTAAAATATTTCCTTCTTTGTCTTTTTGTTTATAATTTACTTGAAATCGTCGGTAGTTTTCCCAGATAGAATCTTTGACATAAGTCACTTCGTAACCATTCATAAATAAGGGTTCTCCTTTGATGAGTACGACATTTTTCTTATACTGTTCTTCCGAAAAACCTTTGATCAATCCTTGTTGTGCAAATTGATTATTAGATATAAATTTCTTATTCAACCCTGAAGCCAAAACGCCTACAATCATCAACCCAAAACCAATATGTGAAACTGAAGAAGCCGCTGTTTTTAGATTCGTTTTAGTAAAAGCAATCAGATAATCTAGATTGGTAATGACCGTGAAAATTCCAGAAAATAATAATAATTTATACTGCCATGCTCTGGCATCAATCCAAGTACAAGCCAACCATGAAAGGACGAAAGAAATCATCGTGGAAGCACTCAAGTGCAATAAAAATTTATTGCTGTGCTTATTGAAATTATTTTCGCGGAAGCGTAAAAATTGAGAAAATCCTGAGAATAATCCAATGAAAATACCAATCCAAAGTTGGTATTTATTATAATGTTCAACGGGATCTTCAATCACACTTCCTTGATAGACTGGATCAAATAATTCTACAATTTTATTATAGACTGGTAGGGAACTAGAGGCCGTAATCAACGCCGCTGAGAATAAGAAAACCAGACTACCAATAAACATCCAAAACTCCTTCGAACTCGTCGCTTCTTCTTTTACCGGAACTGGAACACTACGATTGCCATAGGCATATGCACCAATGGACAAAAAGACAAAAGCCATTAAAAATAGTAGCAATTGATTCTCTAATCCCATTTCTGTAAAAGCATGCACAGAAGTATCACCGAGAACCCCACTTCTCGTCAAAAAGGTAGAGTAAACAATAAAGACAAAAGTCAATAAGTAAAAAAGATAAGAGCTTTTAATGGATTGTCCAGTTGCTTTGGCGATCAAGTTGGTATGGATACCTGCTAATAAAAACAACCAAGGAACCAATGACATATTTTCCACTGGATCCCAAGCCCAATAGCCTCCAAAACTTAAAGCTTCATACGCCCAAGCACCTCCCATTAAAATCCCTGTTCCAAGCATTCCACCGGAAAATAAAGCCCAAGGCAAAACTGGTTTTAACCACGCTTTATGTTTACCCGTCCATAGTCCTGCGATGGCATAACAAAAAGGAATCGCCGTAGAAGCAAATCCTAAAAATAGGGTAGGCGGATGAATCGTCATCCAGTAATTTTGTAATAAAGGATTTAATCCAGTCCCGGTCACCAAACTCAGATAATCTGCATTCGCAAAAATGGGAATGTCCATCGTATCTCTCAATAACAATAAAGGATTACTTCCTAACTTATAAACCCATTCTCCAAAACCAAGATAGATTCCTTGGATCATTGAACTAATAAAAACCTGAATAAAAGAAAGCGTCGCTAATACAGGAGCTTCCCATTCTTTGGCGGTTCTCATCAGCACGAAACCTAAAATTATATGCCAGAACATCCATAGCAAAAAACTACCTTCTTGTCCTTCCCAAAAGGCAGAAGCGATATATTTGAAGGGCAAATCTTCTGAGACGTGCGCGTAGGAATAGTAATATTCAAAATATTGTTGGATCATCACGTAGAAAATCGTTCCGATCACTAAAAAGGTACTGAATCCGTGAATCACAAAAGCCGTGCGAGCAATACGCCTCCAACCAGCAAATTCATCTGTGTCTCGTCGTTGCGTAGCTAAAAAATAGGCGACCGTTGCTAGAATGCTTGTTACAAAACTAATAAGAATTGCCAGACGTCCGATCTGCCCCGGTAATAAATGTTCCCCGATATACTGGATTTCTTCCATGCTAGATTTGCTTGGTTTTAGACCTGATAATTATTTCTTCATCTTTATACTTGGATGGACATTTCATCAGCATTTCTGTGGCAACAAATACATCGCCTTTCATCGCTCCAGTTAGCACAATCGACTCAGAACGTTCGAATTCTTGAGGCTTTTCAGAAAGCAACGTCACTTTACCCGGAACCCCTTTAGCGTCTTTAATGTGAAAGTGAAATTTGTTAGGATCAATCGCTGGATCATAATTCATCGGTTTGTCCTTCATAAGCTGTCCTACCAGCTTTACTCGATCTCCCGTTTCTATCGCTTCCTCAAAAGTGGAGTAGGTACTGACGTCTCCAGAAAGAGACAACAACAAGCCAATCGCAACGGCGATTATGGCTATTCCTAATAGATGTGATTTTTTCATGTTAGCCGGTTTAATATTATAAAAAAAGTTTAATCAAACTTTTTAAAAACTTAATCGTTCAAAGTTACGTTTTTTTAGTATTGAATAGGTATTCGTAAAATCATATTTCTATCATTTTTAAACTTGAAAACAGATGGCAAACT
>CALKJE010000008.1 GCA_937995675.1 uncultured Saprospiraceae bacterium | reverse complement strand
TAATTTTTTTAACAAAACTTTCGCTATTCAATTCGTAATTGGACTGGACATCTTCTTAATTTTTATTTATTTTTCCAATAGGGAATGGCGATTAGATAAATTGAGATTCCTGAAAACTCACATACCCATGAATAAACGAATCAAACTCACCGGCGAGGACTTTGCCAATATCGTGACGCATAGTCTCGGGCTGGTCTTCTTTTTGGCAGCAACGCCATTTCTAATTTATCAATTTTTACAAACAGCTAGTCTACTAGCGGTATTTGGAATAAGTGTCTTCTGCTGTTCCTTGGTAATGGTTTATTTATCGTCAACTATCTATCATTCTGTAACTACTCAACGTAGTCGTCGAATCTTAAGAATCATTGATCATATTTGTATTTACTTTCTAATTGCAGGAACCCATACGCCTTTGATTTTTCTTTATATGGATCATTTTTATGGTTGGATGGTCGCAGCTATTCTCTGGTTTTTTGTCGTGCTTGGAATTTTCTATAAGGTATATTTGATTGGCAAATATCAGAAACTATCTTTGTTCCTATATTTTATGATGGGTTGGAGTGCGGTGTTTACCATGCCATTTATGTGGACCTTTATTCCAGGAACCACCCTTTTACTCTTAGGTCTTGGTGGACTTTTTTATACCTTAGGAACGATTTTTTTCGTCTGGGAAAAGCTACCTTATAACCACGCAATTTGGCACCTCTTTGTGATTGGAGGCAGTGTGAGTCACTTCTTTGCGTTTGTTTATTGTCTTGAATAGAAGTTTTGCTCCTAAGGTCTAATCACCATAAGACGCTTAGTCTTTATAACTTTCCCTTTCGCATTCGTCAAATTATATAGGTAAGTTCCTTTTTGTAATGTATCAATATCAATTCCAACGGTGCGATTTCCGTTGATCTGATATTTTTTATTGACGACTTCTTTCCCAAGAATATTGAAAATTCTAAAAGTATAATTACCGGGCGTAAGATTCAAAAAATTAATTCGCACATTATTAATAGCTGGATTTGGATAAGCAAAAATATCTGCTCTTCCAGTATCTACATATCTAACATTGGTAATAACATCATTAGATTTATAGGTCACTGCGATTGGCGTCTCTGATTCATCATTGGTAACTCTTACTTCCGCGATATTTTCTTTTTCTTGATCATTAACAAAAATATAGGAAGTCAAGGTATCAGGGCCTAGAAAGTCTCCAGGTAAAAACTCCGTCACATCCACCCAAGTTGCGAAAGGTCCAATCCCTACTAAAGCTTCAACAAGCGTTTCTCGTATTTCAGTTCTTTTTTCTCGTAACACATCGTAAGTACCTCCCGGGATAGTTAAGGTTCCCCATCCATCTACCACGTCCGTTCGAGTACTCGCTACCCTTAAGCGAATAGAATCAGGTACAATTGGTAAATCATTGGTTAATTCCTCAGGTAGAGAATCGGAAGGAAACGAAACTAAAATAGCGTAGTTCGTATTATTAACATCAAAAAAATTCATTGGTGATCGACGCTCAACAATCGGTGGAGAAAAAGGAACTCGAACATTGATACCCAAGTTAACTGGATCCGGTCCTACATATCCTACAAGTTGGTAATTATTCGCATCCGTAGAAGCATAAGATTCTCCGCCCAATCCGTCCTCTCCTATTGGAAATAAAAGATTTGCATTTGGAAATAAATCAGCATTCATACCTTCAGAAGCAGGACGGACAACCGCTTCTGCCATTACTCCTTGTAAATTACCAAAATCCCAAGTCTGATTTCCACCAGATGCCGTAATCTCAATTCCTACTGGTGCACCATCTACCGCTGTACGTAATGTATCACCTACCACAGGAAAACTGCTGCTGGTTACCGTAATTTGTCCCATCAATTGGAAACTAACTAGCGTCAATATAAAGAGTAATGTTTTTTTCATATCTAAAATTCTTCAAGCTAAGAGGTTGTCCAAATTCTCATAATGTCATAAAATCAATCAATTACAATCAGTAAATAGACCTTTAGACAAGCTATAAAGTTACTAATTAAAAAAATAAGACATTGTTAAATCTTTATAAAAGACAGCATTCATATCTCAAAGTTGCCTTTTAAACTACCAAATTGGCCCGTAAATGCAGTGTACTAGCCTTCTAAATTTTGCAAATTGACCAGACTATAATAGGTTCCTTTTTGTTTCATCAATTCTTGGTGGCTGCCTCGTTCCGTAATTCGTCCGGTTTCCATGACTAAAATTTCGTCTGCTCGCTGAATCGTCGCTAAGCGATGTGCAATTACAATCGCTGTCCGATTTTCCATTAACTTATTCAAAGCATCTTGTAACAATTGTTCTGATTCTGCATCCAAGGCAGAAGTCGCTTCATCTAAAATTAGAATCGCTGGGTCTTTTAAAATAGCTCTTGCGATCGTCAACCGCTGTTTTTGTCCACCACTCAATTTATTTCCACGGTCACCAATCATGGAATCATACCCTTGCTCTGTCGCCATGATAAATTCATGTGCATTTGCAATCTTCGCTGCTGCAATTACTTCTTCTCGATTCTTAGCTTTTGTACCAAAAAGAATATTGTTATAAATCGTATCATGAAACAAAATTGGTTCTTGTGAAACGATTCCTAATTGACTTCTCAAATCAGACAGATCTAAAGTTCGAATATCTCGATTATCAATTACGATGCGCCCTTCTGTTGGATCATAAAATCGAGCCAAGAGATCCACAAAAGTACTTTTTCCACTTCCCGAAGCTCCCACCAAAGCAATCACTTTTCCCTTTGGTATTTTTAAATTAATATTTTCTAAAACTTTTCCTTCTGCTTCCACATAATTAAACCCAACACCTTCATAGCTGATAGACGTTTCGAAACTAGTAAATGGTTGGGCATCTTTTGATTTAATTATCGTTGGTGCAATTTCTAATACCTCATCAATTCGAGTAGCGGCGGCCAATCCTTTTTGAACATTAAAGTAAGCACTAGAAAAAGATTTGGCGGGCGCGATAATATTAAAGAACGCATATAAAAAAGCAAAAAAGGTAGGTGCTGAAAGTTCATTTGCAAAGACTTGTTGTGCACCAAACCACAACAAAGCCGCTACCACCACAATCCCTAAAAATTCAGAGAGTGGACTGGCTAAACTTTTTCGCCACAACAACCTATTCATCCCATTTCGGTAGTTGTTATTGATTTTTGTAAAATGTTTATTTCTAAATTTTTCAGCAGCAAATCCTTTGATGATTTTTATGCCCGATAAGGATTCTTCCAAATTGGCAATCATCTCTCCCATATTTTCCTGAACGACAGCAGAATCTTTTTTGAGTCGTTTTCCAATTCCACCAATTACTAAAACCGTAAAAATTAATAAGCCAAAAACGAAAAGCATTAAACCTGGACTAAAATAAATCATCACTGCCAGACTACCCAACATAATTAGTGGATCTCTGACAATGGTAACCATCATACTTATAATACTAACTTCTACTTCCTGCACGTCGATGGTGAGTCTCGATAGTAGGTCGCCTTTTCGTTCTTCAGAATAATAACTAAGGGGAAGGTCAAGAAATTTAGCGTACAACTGTTGCCGTATATCACGCACGATACCGTTCCGGATAGGTGCCATAAAAGCGGCGGCCAAGTAGTGGAATAGATTTTTAAAAAAGAAAATAAAGATGATAAAAAAGCAGACATATTTCAGGGTAACCGGTCTACCCTCTTCGACTACCATTTGAGCAAAACTATATTTTACCCAACCCAATAAATCAGGAATACTCCAACCAAAGGGAGGTGTCTCCGCTACCTCAGGAGCTGTTCCGATTAGAATATGTAAAAAAGGAATAATCGCCGGAATACTGATCACGGTGAAAAATGCCATCAAAATATTAGACAGTATATTGGCAAATAATAACTTACGGTATGGTACTAAATAACGAGTAAGTTTTTTTAGCTGCCTCATAGTACACTGTAAATTAAAAATTTATTTCTCAGGCTTCTCCATTTCAAAAGTCTGTAAAAATCCAGTATGAAAATTACCACTTCTAAAATTCTCGTCGCGCATCAATTGTTGATGAAAAGGAACCGTTGTTTTGATGCCTTCTACAATAAATTCATCTAGTGCACGAGCCATTTTGGTAATACATTCCTCCCGAGTCTGCGCTCTACAGATCAATTTCGCAATCATAGAATCGTAATAAGGTGGTACACTGTATCCAGCATAAACATGCGTATCTACCCGGACTCCATGTCCCTTTGAACTATGAAATGAAGTAATTTTTCCAGGACTTGGACGAAAATCATTGTAGACATCTTCTGCATTGATTCGACACTCGATGGCGTGCATCTGAGGAATATAATTCTTTCCGGAAATAGGTTCTCCGGCAGCAATTTTAATTTGTTCTTTGATTAGATCATGGTCGATTACCTCTTCCGTTACGGTATGCTCTACCTGGATTCTAGGGTTTACTTCTATGAAGTAGATACTCCCATCATCATCCACTAGAAATTCTACAGTACTCCGACTAAGCCACCGCTAAAGACGATAACGAAAATGGGTGAGAGGATGATATTGACGACATTTAAAACAATCTGAAGGCCAAGGGCGAATCCTGCGCGACTAATACCGACAAACCACCCCATAAGGGCGATAGTTCCAAGCGTGGCAGGCAGGCCCCAAAGCCGTGCGCGAATATACTC
>CALKJE010000007.1 GCA_937995675.1 uncultured Saprospiraceae bacterium | reverse complement strand
GTTTAGTGATTTTACCTGTTTTATCTACCACAAAACGAATAACGACCATTCCTTGCGTCCCAGTTTCTCGGGCGAGTTCTGGGTAAGTAATATTTTTATAAATAAACATGAGTAATTTGTGGTTAGCACAATTTTTGCGTTCTTCCAAATCTGCTATATCGGAGCAGCCAGGAAAGAAAGGTATTTGATCGACTTTTGTATGGATGCTGTCGCCGGGAGAAAGATTCATGGGGAGATTTTTTTCTACAATGACGGTATTTTTTTCGGTGGTTGCTGGTTCACCATAAGCAATGATTGTCGGGGGACTTTCGTCTAAAGCTGGAATCTTTATTTTGGTAGTTTCTGATTTTGCCAGGAGCTGATCACTTGCTTTAAAGGCGAGTAATAAGACAGCGAGTAATGGAAGGGCCCAAAGATATTTGGTGATGGCCCATCGTGAAGATTTATTTTGATTCATCATGTTAAAGCGTTTTTTTAATTGTGAATGATTAAAATTATTTGCGAGCGAAAATGCGATTCCGGACTGCATCTGTCGCAACAATAATTGGCCGTATTGTTTCTTTTTAGATTTTATTAGCACTTTTTGATCTGCTAAATATTCATGCGTATTTCGAATAGCATTTCTGTAAAACCATATGATTGGATTGAACCAAAATAATATGCTGGTAATTTCCAGAAGGATAATGTCAATACTATGATGTTGTTGAATGTGTGTTAATTCGTGGCGCAAGATTCGCTCTTCATCTTCCGCTGATAGATTTAATTGTTTGCTCCAGTACAGCGCATTGAAAAATGAAAAAGGTAAGTGAAGTACCTCTGTTTTAACCAATTGATATCCTTCTCTTTCTTCGATGGTACTTTGTTTTTTTAAACGCCAGAGCGACTGGATTCCGTAAAGTAATCGCAAACTTAGAAAAGCAACTCCTAAGCAATAAATGCTTGCGAGGATGGTTCCTGTAGACGTTACAGAAGTTCGATTGCCGGTAACGACAATTTCTTCTAGTGTATAACCAAGTTGATTGACGGTTACGGCAAGTGGTTGTACCATAATAGAAGCCGTCGTCTCTTTTGTCATTATTGACCACCAACTAAAATCAACTAATGGAAAAACTATCCCAAGTAGTAAACTTCCGAGTAGGTAAACTCGATTGCTGGTAAAAAACGTTTCACGGCGTAAAGCCAGAAAATAAAATAAATAAAATACGATCCAGCAGCAACTGGTTTGAAGAAGGTAAGTTATCATAACGCTATATTATTTTAGAATAAAGTCTATTGCTCCTCATCCATATCATCCACCATCTTTTTGAGTTCTTCCAAGTCAATTTTTTCTTCTTTTAATAAAAAAGAAACTAGACTTTTAGGAGAACCATCAAAATAGTCAGAGACCAGTTTTCGAACTGATTTTTTACTATAGTCTTTTCTCAGAATGATAGGGAAATACTCGTAGGTTCTTCCATAGGCTTTATGATCTAAAAAGCCTTTTGTTTCTAAGATTCGAACAATGGAAGAGATGGTGCTATGAGGTGGTTTTGGTGTACCCATTCGTTCTAGAATATCGCGAACCGTGCAGCGTTCTAGATCCCAAATATGTTGCATGATCTCCTCTTCTACCTTTGTTAATCGTTGCATAATTATTCTTTGATTTTTAATTATACATCAAATATATAACGAAAAATTCGTTAATGCAACTATTTAATACGTTTTATAACGTATTTTTACGTTGAATAATAATTTTACCCTTATTTACTCGAAGAATAATGGAATAGAGCACTAAAATAAAATAGGAATACCTGCATTGAATCATTCCAATGCAGGTATTGTAAAAGAATTTGGATGAGGTTTAATCTACGTATTCGACTACTCGCTTAAAGCGAAAGCCAACGGTAAGCTCAATAGAGTTATTACGGATGTTAAGTTCAGGAATTTGTCGATCGTTATTACCAGTAAAAGTATTAAAAGCATTACTAAAGGCTGGCTGGAAATATTGTTTAGTGAAATCCGGATTGACGGTCAATTCAATGGTAGCGTCGATATAGTCGCTGAGGGGTAATTCAAAACCACCACCAAAGATGAATCCAAAGGTAAAATCGTTGACACCTGGTTCGGATGGGAAGCCACTTTGAACACTAGGTGGAAATTCTTGGAATTGATCGAGACTATTATTTAAATTATATTCTCCTCTTAGTCCTAAAAGATAATAAAGGTTACCAAGAGAGGCTGAGAATCTTTGTTTAACTCCAACAGATAATCCTAGATTTTGAAAGTCGTACTTTGTGGTATTACCGTTGAAGGTACGGGGCGCTCCCGTGGATAAATCAGTGTAATTAAAACTTCTAATTCGAACTACGCTTCCACGATTATGATAACCGACTTGTGCAAAAATAGAAACCTCTCCTTCTTCTGCTAAAGATTCTACCGAACCGATTAAGTGATAAGCAAATAAGGCTTCTCGTTCTGAGGTATCCCATTTTTGAAATGCCATGGTTGGGCCTCCTTTAATTCCGAAAGCCACTCCTTGTGTGTTTCCAGAGGTTAGACAGAAAGTTATCAAAGAAATAAAAGCTAAAATTCGAATCATTGTATTTTAATTTTTTCAATAAAAAAGAACAGTTTCAAAATAGACAATACAGGTTACTTAACGCGTAAATTTTGTCCAACTGAAATGATGTTGGAACGCATTTGATTAAGTAAACGGATATCTGCTACCGAGGTACCATAATACTTTGAGAGTTTATACAGTGTATCTCCTTTTACGACTCTATGATAAATGGGTTGCGCTGTTGGCAAATCATCATCAAAAGGATCGAAGGTTTCATCCGTATCGATTTCATCACCTGTTTCAAATTCGATTTCATCACTTTCGACAGGATCTTCCGTTTCGACATCTGGAACGGAGGGATTGGTCTGTTGATCGTTCTTTGGTGGACGGTTATCTTTTGTAGGTTCAATAAAATCTTTTTCAGGTAATCCGGAACTGCGGACGGTTTTCGGCTTTTTACTTTTACTAACTTTCCACCCTCTCAATTTGATAAGACTACCTACGGCAGGTTCTTGGTGGTCTCCAATCCTATTTCGTTTTCGAAGTTTTTTTACTTTGACACCATAGATCTGAGAAATATAATAAAGTGTTTCTCCTTTACGAACTTGATGGTATTTCTTTTTGCCTCGGAATCCGTTTCGCTTTTTTTGAAGATAAACTCGAGAGTTGACCGCAATATCCTGCGTAGGTCGAGTGAGTTTATCATTGAATTTTAAAATATTTTTAGTTTTGACACCCGTTCTATTGGCAATCTCTAATGGCGTATCATTCTTTTCTGCTAAGACCATTTTTACATCATTCAAATACAAGAGTCCAGAATCATCTAGTTCTACTTCCTCTTTTGCAACTTCTTCGACAGGCGTATCATCTGGATAACGATTATCATCTGGTAGATCTATTTCTGGCGCTGCTTTTTCATCATACTGATATAGCTTATAAGTTTCAATGATTCCAATTAGCTTTTCAGCATAGGTTGGGCTGGTTGCATATCCAGCAGCTTTTAGACCATGAGCCCAAGCTTTGTAGTCGCGTGGGTTTAGCCTAAATAAATCACCATACCGATAGCGTTTTCTAGGATCGCGTAAAAATTCGGAGTGAGCAACATAGGATTCTTTTTCACGTTTATAGACTCGAAAACAGGATTTAACGAGTTTTCCTGCATCATTATAATCATCATCTTCTAAATAATAAGTATCCCCACGCCATTGCGAGCCACATTTCATTCCGAAGTGATTGTTTGCTTTTCGGGCTAAGGTACTTTGTCCAGCGTTAGATTCTAGAATACCTTGTGCTAGTTTGATACTAGCAGGAACACCAGCGCGCTCCATTTCTTGGATGGCAATTTTTTTATACTTATTAATATATCGCTCTCTAGAGTTTTTCTGCGCGAAAAGACTTCCAGAAAAGTATATTAAAACCAGCAGTATGATCGTTTTTTTCAGCATAATATCTCTTTTAACCAATAAAATTCTCTTTTTGAGCAAAGGACTTGAATAAAATAACCCTAAATGTGTGTCAAAAAGTATAATCTTGCGTCTAAAGTTAAGTAATGGCCAAACAATAAGTTCTCGATTTATGGCTGTATCTTTTGAATCAATACTTCGTTGAAAAGCCTCGTGATAGCGCGGCTATCCCTGCGTTTTTCGCCTTGTCTTGATCCAAAATCTCCTTGCCAAAATACGGAACTTATTATTAGGCCATTACTAGATAGACTTCTTTTTTGCCACTACGAGAAAACTTACACATTATGATTCAGAGATGCTTCCCTGTCCTTTTATTACTATTATCGGTCTTTGTCGCCTGTAAAGATACAAACTCCACCGAAACGAATACTACTGCTGACGATACAAATATTACAGTAGACTCTGTAGCCGTTGCTGCACCAACAACTGTGACTGTTTATGCGTGGGTAGATAAACTGCGAATGCGAAGCGAACCAGACACCAAATCGGAGGTGGTTGCTGAAATTCCAGAAGGAGGCGCAATGACTTTTTTAGATGAAAAAACAGATTTTACCCAGCAATTTACTTTGCGAGGTAAATCCTATGATGAACCATGGCTCAAAGTAAAAACGACAGAGGGAAAAATTGGATGGGTATTCGGTGGTGGTGTAAAATTCTACGAACCCAAAGTAGCGGCGTTGCCTACGCCTTATGATCGATGTATGGACTATTTTAAACGTCGTCGCGTCAGTCAAGCTAATAAATGTATTGCAGAGATAGAGCGAAAGCAACTGTCAAAGGATCGACAGTATGTGGAAAAAACAAAGGAAGGAGCACTAGAATTTAGTTTGTTGAATGGACAGAAAAAACAACTCGATGATAGTGGGATCGAAGAAGCTGCAGCACGACAATCTTATTTTTATCGCTATTATGTTCCCCAAATGGGATTATTTGTAGTAGCCGTCAATGGCCAAGAAACAGATGCTTACCGCCTCATCAACGATAAATCTGGTAGAGAAACACCCATCTGGGGTTTCCCGGTAGTTGCTCCTGATTTTAAAAAACTAGTTAGTTATCGTGGCGACCTAAAAAATGATCCAGATCGAAATGGACTACAGATTTTTGGATATACGGATTTAGGGTTGGAATTGATCTGGGAAAAGAAGATGGATCGTTATGAGCCAATTATTGTAAAATGGTTGGATGTAGAAGAGGCGGAAGTGATGATCTTACCAAAGGCCACCACGGGCAATCTTAAATTAAAGGTGGCGAAGTTGCATAAGGATGAAGCTGGGGAATGGGTGTTGGATATTAAGTAATTTTAAAAGAAATATCGTTGAAAAGCTTTTGTGAAAATACAATTTTTTGCTGTTGCTCTTTACGTCTTTGTAGCAATTCTATTTCATCAACCATCTACGAAAACAAAACCGCCAAAAACGAAATAACCGTAGACACAAAACCGACCATAAAAATATTATAAGACATCGTTAGAAACCGATATTTTTTGTCCAATACTTTTCCAAGGAAATAAAGATCTCGGGTCATGTTTCCGTAGAGCAACTCACCGTCGCGGAGTACAGCGTCCATTGCTTCTTCAAACTGTTCGAGGCTGAGGTTGATAAAATTTCCGAAGAAGACAATGTTTTTTCGTGCTTCGTTCAAATCTACTTTTCCATCGTTTTTTGACGTTACTTTCGGGCGAATAGAAAGAACGGCAAAGATCAATGAGGTGAGTGCAGTGACCAAAAATAAAACAACGGGCAACAATACCATCGGTTGTGTCTCCGGAATATTTCTATAAGATAAAACAGAGATGATCACCGAAATTAAAATCGCATTAACACTGATCATGATGTTCGCTTTGTTATCAGCGATGGCACTTAGGTTGATATGATTACGGTAGTTGGTTCGAAAATAAGTTTGGGTAGCACTTCCTGGTAGCTTTTTCTCCAATCCTTGAAATTTTCGAAGCTGTCCATCTTGTTGATCGACCAGTTGGAGTTTGTTATGCTGATTTTTTTCTACTCTGCTTTTTTGCATGAGAATATTTTGTGCGACCATAGGTGCAAACTGATTTTTGCCGTAAGGCGTATAAAAACTAGTTCGCAATAATTCCTGTAATTGGATTTGATTCCATTCCAATGCTGGTAGCTGTCGTCCTTGCACGAGTTCCCATTCTAATCGAAGTAGTGGACGATGGTGGAAAAAATTATTGGTTGCATTAAAACCATGTAAACCATCTAGGAATAATTCAGCTGCTTTGCTATCAGGGCGATTATTCTCTTTAGAAGAATTGATACAATTAATGACGGATCTGGTTTTCTTTGTTGGGTATTGAACGGAGTTTAAAAAAGATTCTGCTACCTCAACACTCTTACTAATTGCTCGATCATAATCTTTTTGATAACCAGTAGCGTGCATCCATCCTGCGAGCGAAGCAATCTCTTTAGTTTCGCTATCAGCCTCAATTGCAGTAGCTACTTTCTGGATATGTGCTACAATTTGGGAAGTACGTTGATAGTTGTGATATAAAAGGCGATTATCGTTTATCCGATTGGATAAATCTAAAACATATTGCTGGGCTTTTTGAAGGACATCGCTCATAGGGGCTTCCTGTTGATTATCTCGGGTAGCTGGTTTCATCAATTTGTTTTTCATGAAATTGTAAGAACAATTTCTGTTTTCTCAAAATAGTATGTTGAATTAACTTCTTTCAAAGATAGTTAAATTTGGAAATTAGCCACTTAGAATGGTCTTAAACTACCTATCAAAATGTTAAAAATGAGATATTTCGGCTATATTTGTTACCTCAGTCCCATTATCAAGTCAAGATTAAGTGTAGGAACATGAATCTTTATTTCAAATAGGTTTTTGTACTTACCTAATTATTTATTCAGCTGATACTGATATTTCTGCTTCAGCTATAACATTTAAAAAGAATTAATTATGGATTTAATTGACCTATTACAAAGCCAACTTTCTGGAAACGTTCTCGACCAATTGAGCAACCAGATCGGTGGACAGAAAGAAGAAACTGAAGTAGCTACTAGTGGTATCATTTCTATGTTGACTGCTGCTTTAGCGAAAAACGCGGCAACTCCAGGAGGAGCAAGTGCTTTAGCAAACGCTTTAGACTCTGATCACGATGGAAGTATCTTAGATAATATCGGAGACCTTTTAGGAGGTAACATGAATAATAACCGTGCTGCTAATGGTGCTGGTATCCTAAAGCACGTTTTAGGAGGTAATCAAGGAAACGCGATTGATGCAATTAGTAAAATGAGTGGATTAAGTGGTGACAAGACCGGTAACTTAATGACCATGTTAGCACCTATCGTTTTAGGAATGCTAGGAAAGCAAAAGCGTCAAAACAATATGGATCAAAGTGGTTTATCTGATATGTTAAGTCGTTCAGTAAAATCTGCTTCTAACCAGCGTCAAGAAATGGGCCTACTAGGCAAATTACTAGATCGTGATGGTGACGGTAGCGTGATGGATGATATCGCAGGTATGGGTATGAAGACCCTAGGTAACTTATTTAGAAATAGATAAGAAATACCTTTTTTAATTAGAAATAAAAAACCCATTTTTGTTGAAAGACAAAAATGGGTTTTTAAATTTTTAGATATGTCCAATTTTACTATTCGATCTATTCATCAAAAAGATAATGCGGAAGTAGCAAATGTTATCCGTACGGTTATGACGTCTTTTGGTGCCGTTGGTGAAGGCTTCTCAATTGAAGATCCAGAAGTGGATCAGATGTACGAAGCGTATCAAGAAAGTCAATCTGAGATGTATGTAGTAGTTGGAAAAGAAGGAAAGGTCTTGGGTTGCGGAGGTTTTGCGCCTCTGATTGGTGGAGATGCAGATACTTGTGAATTAAGAAAAATGTATTTTCTACCAGAAGCGAGAGGAAAAGGATTAGGACGAAAAATGCTTGAAATGGCGCTGATGGGAGCGAAAGAACGAGGTTTTAAAAAATGTTATTTAGAAACCTTAGAGCATATGACTGCCGCTAGAAAACTCTACGAAAAAGCTGGTTTCTTACCATTAACCTGTCCTATGGGAAATACCGGACATGGTGGTTGTGATAGTTATTATTTAATCGGTCTTTAGAATTCCCCGTACCCTTGGGTCGGGGTAGTTCACTAGAACTATAGCTAGCGCCAAAGGTCCTCAGGTTCTATATAATCAATGAGGCAAAAAAAAATTAAGGGCAAGCGCAACTTCAACTGCAATATCAAACACTTCTATCGTGTTTTCCTGACGAGTTTCTTTTTCTGTTATTTTGTTAGGTAGTCTTGCGTGATAGAATTATTTCCCTTTGAAAAGCATTGTTACTCATTTAATAGTTTTTGCTTTTGCGCTTGAAATTGAAGTTGCTTTTGAAAAATAAGCATCTAGAGTAGCTAGTTTTAAACAAATAACAATTTAGTGCCTGTTGCACTAGTCTACGATCTTATAAAGTTTTGCTACTTCAACAAATTCTCCATCTTCTACAATCGTAGCAGTAACGAGTACCTCTCCACCTACTTTGACTTTCTTTAATATCTTGATCATGCTGTTATTAATGGCACCGGTACTTTCGGCTTCATTAAATGCACGATTTCGTTGATAAGCAATTACTAAGTTGCTAATGTCCAGGTCATTGCCAAGTTCATCCCTGACGATTACTTCATTTTTAATATTATCCAATAATTCAGCTTGAGTAGCTTGTTGTTTTGCTAGCCTTCCCCAGTGAATAGTATGACGTTCAGAAAATACGGGTTCAACAGTTTTTAGTGCAAAGGATACCGGTAAATCCATTTCAACAGATACAGGTCCTAATGCACCCTGAGCTGGAGTCCAAGCAGGAAACATATTGACTACCCGCAATGCTTCTTCATCGCAGCCACCACCTACATAATTTAATGCTTTGGCGTTGGTTACTTTTCCATATTTTGATACGGTGAAACGAACATATACCGTACCTTCAATATCTTCGGCTCGTGCTTGCTCAGGATATGCTAAATTTCGGGAAATAAAATCTACCAATGCTCGATTAGAACAATTTCTTTTCTCATCAGAATAGTCAGCATGTGTTTCACATCCTGAAAAATAGGGCATCTCTGCCTCTATCTCTGCTGTTGCGTTGGATTGTGCAGATAGATTAAGACAAAATATGCTTAAACAAAACAAGAATAAGATAGACTTTCTGATCATTTCTTTGGGTTTGAATAAAAGATCATTTTGTAGCCAACTGAGCTACTTTTAAACAATCTCATTCTTAAAATAGCCAAACCTCACGCCAAATTCCAGCGAAAGGCAGGTTTTAAGAAAAATTTAAACAATCTCCATTTAATTTTAGGGTTAACAGAAAATAAGCGGTTATTAACGACTTAGTTCTGTGAGGGTAGTACGAATGCTTGTTAGATCGTTTTTGGGAGGACGTTGAGCAAAACTACCATTCTTATTTACAATATAATATTGAGGTAGTATCCGGACTTCATATTTCTGCGCTATATCTGAATCAATATCTCCATCTGCCATTACGTGAACACCACCAAATTCCATTTTTTTGACCGTTTTTTGCCAGTCTTCTGCATTACGATCAAGAGAAACATTGAGAATAACGATGCCTTGATTTTCCATCTCCTTAATGAAAGGTTTTAGATTGGTCATCTTCTTCATACATGGTCGACACCAGCTAGCCCAAAAATTCAGATAAACAACCTTTCCGCCGTATTGTGCAAGTTGGATCGTATTTTTATTAATATCCGGCAACGTAAAATCTGGTGCTGGAGAACCTTCCGCAT
>CALKJE010000006.1 GCA_937995675.1 uncultured Saprospiraceae bacterium | reverse complement strand
ATTGTCCGATTTCAAACCTGCCGCCAAATTAATATTGGGTGGAATTTTATTTTTTTGCATCGAAAGCAACACCTTCCCTAATCCTGTCATTCCTGCCGCGGTCAGTAAGTGTCCCATGTTTGATTTTACCGAACCTAATTTTGGTTGTACGCCATGATCTGCAAAAAAGTTGGCAATCGAATTTAATTCCGTTTTATCACCTAGTGGAGTTCCCGTCGCATGACATTCTAAATATTGGGTGTTTTTCGGATCGAGGTTGGCCGCTTCATAGGCGCGCTCAAAAGCAAGTCGCTGCCCTTTGGGATTTGGACTTAATAAAAACTTTCCACGACCATCATTGGACAAACCGATGCCACCAATCACTCCTAAAATTTCATCTCCATCTCGCTCTGCATCTGCCAATCTTTTTAGTACCACCATCCCCGCTCCTTCAGAAGAAACCAGTCCGGAAGAATCCTTATCCAGTGGTACAAATTTTCCATCATTGGGCGCATAAGCATGGAAAATTGAAAAGCCCATATGAATAAACAATTGGTCCGAAGCACAAACCGCTCCCGCCAACATCAAATCTGCTTTTCCAGTAATCAACTCATCCGCCGCCAGCTTAATAGCGTAAAGAGAAGTGGCACAGGCCGCATCCAAAGCGTAGTGCGTTCCTCCTAATCCTAAAGCTTCGGCGACCAATTCGTTCGGCGTATTGTCTAGTACACCTCCTTTGGGCGGACGCTGCTCGGTGGAAGGAATTTTAAAATCTGGATCATTCAATAATTCTCGCACGGACTCATTTAAAGTCTCCGTATAAATCTCCGCTAATTGTGCATGAGAGGTGCTAGTCGGAAAAGATAAATTTCCTAAAACCAATCCACATCGTTTTAATATTTCTGGTCGGTAGGCATAGCCTGCTGCGACTAAAGCTTCGTGTGCTGTCTGCAAAGACCATTGAAATAATTTATCCTGTTCCACTAAATAATCCGGAGACATCTTATAACCATTCGGATTAAATTTAAAATCTCTGATATATCCTCCTCGTAGGGAATAACATTTGTCCACGATTCCTTTCCCATCTTGAAAAAATCGTTGTGGATCCACGCCAAAATCTGCCGCCGTAGCCAAACCCGTTAAATCTTTAGCTGCTAGTAAATTATCCCAAAACGCTTCCATCGTGGTGGAACCGGGAAATAAACCAGACATACTTATTATTGCTATCTTCATTTTTAATTGCTATTTGCTATTTGCTTCTTGCTATTTGCTATTTGCTTCCCTCAATCGTATTATCTACATGGTCGGGAAGCAAGTTCTTTAGCAAGAAAAATAGACGCTTATGTTGTCGTTTTTAGTTGTTCGCTCCTTCGTCGCCCACTGCCTGCGTAAATCCGAGAGAAAAATCTAAAATTCCTCTCAACTTTTAAAAATTTAATTTGTAACGTTTTCTTTGACTTTGTTACAATCTTGTATTTAAAATAAATTCTTAACAAAATACTGCGACACCCTACGGGGTCGACTAACAATCGCCTATTGAATAGGCTAACATACTGTGTTCTCTCTGAGATCATATGACCACAGAGTGGTCACAGTATGTTAGATATTTGATATTTGATGTTCGATATTCGATATTCGATATCACCAAATTTTAAAGGCCCAACCTCAGAGAGGTTGCATTATTTATCAAAACAGAAAAAATCAATTTTCCCATTTTTCAAAAAGCCAATTTAAAAACCATTCGCCTGTTAGCTTATTGGCTTCCTTCTATCGTGTATTGTATTAAAGAGAAGCCCGCTAGCTAACAGCCCAAAATTACCATTGCAAATCTTTCGAAATCGTTACGGCGCCATTTTCGGTCACAGCGTAAACTTTTCCGTTTTCATCATACACAGTACAATCGGCCATCATCATAAAATCGCTGGATTCTTTGATGGCAACGTGTACCCATAATTTTTGTCCAAATTCCATCGGTGCGTATAAGGTCACTCGATCTGTGCGAAGCGGTAAACTTTTAGAACCATCATTTTTCCAAGCTACCCAAACTACCATTCCTTGATATTGAATATCGGCAAAAAAGGTGTTGGCAGAAATCACAGGGAATTGACCTTGTTGAGAAAGTGGAATTTCAGGTGCCGTACAAGCGAGCACAATCTGTTGATCATTAAAATCTAAAATCTGATCGATTCCTTGATAGTACGGCCCGTGAAATAAAGTACCATCTACGTAAAGTTGAGAACCAGAAGCAGGCTTAAACTTTCCATCTATCGCTGGTTTAAAAGTCGGAGCTTCTAATTGCATTTTTTTAGGAACGAGTTGTACTTCTGCTTGATAGTGATAGACTGGAAGTTTTTTTCCAGGACTAGAAATTTTCACTTGGAAGCAGATTTCTGATTCCGTCTTTTTGGTTTCTTTTACTTCTATTCTAAAATTTTGTGGACTGGTTCCGTCGAATACCAATCCTTTAAAAAGTTTGGTGTTTTCTATTTTATGAATCTTAAAATCAGGATATAATTGTTCGCAACTTCCAGACATCCACCCTACTGCATTTACAATTGGTAAAACAGGATTTCCTTGAATGACATGGTGATTCAAAAATGGATTTTGTTCTGGAGTCAGCGTTCGTAGTAGTTGATAGGTTTGTAAATTATCTCCTAAATAACTAATCGCGGATGGAAGTGTTTCTCCGATTACGACTTGTGGTTCTGAATCGTACGCTCGATTAAATTCGTTGACCATCAAAGCTGCACCACCTTCACTATTGACAAGTTTTACACCAGCCGCTTCAAACTGTACCTTTAATTCACCACTTACCATTCCGCTATCCCAAGCACCCCAATTGATGGCGGATACTTTTGTATTTGGATGGTTGGTTTTAAACTGATGTGCCGCTTTACTAAGGATTTCATTGGCCATGGCATAATCTGTTTGTCCTACATTCCCATAAAAACCAGCCACCGAAGAAAAGAGAACTAAGTGATCTAATTTATGAATATTGACCGAAGTCATCAGGCTTAACAAACCATCTAATTTAACCGAAAGTACGTTGTCAAAATCAGTCGCTGTTTTGTCTTGAATATATTTATCTGCCAATCTTCCAGCTCCGTGAATTACGCCATTAATCGCACCGAGTTTTTGAGTCGCTGCTAATAAGTTGGTTTTAAAACTACTCGGATTGGTTACATCTCCTTTTAGATAAATCGCTTGTCCACCTGCGGCAGCAATCACCTTCAAGGTCTCATCAATTTCTTTTTTAGCGGCAATTTGATTATATATTTTTTTAACGGCTGGAAGACTTGGTTTCTCTCCTTTGGCTTTAAAGTCTTCCATGATCAATCGTTTCATGGCACCTTCTTCCTCCGTTTGATTTGCAAAACTTGGCAATTGAAATTCTGCATCCGACCTTCCTAATAAAATAAATTTACATTGAAAAGCTTTTGCCATTTCCATCACACAAGTAGCCGTAACTCCTTTCGCTCCACCACTTACCAAGAAGACTGTGTCTTTGGTAACCGTCGTTTCAATCTTTGCACCTTCGGTTAAATTAACTGGTTTGGCCACCAAATTAAATCGACCTGCCGTGCTGTAGGCTGTTTCTAAAACACCCACAT
>CALKJE010000005.1 GCA_937995675.1 uncultured Saprospiraceae bacterium | reverse complement strand
ACAAAATTAGCTGAAATGACCGAATAAACCCGCAGGGTGATGTACGACAGTGCATCAATGAGGGAACCGCGAAAGCGGATGGGTGGCTATAAATCAATGACTTGCAAGTAATTCATCTATCTATTTTTAAACAACTTCAATGCCTGACTACTGAAGAAAGTAGATCTCTGGTGGCATATTCATTTTTTTATTAAATATCTTTAATCGTATTTTTTTAACAGGAACTCAAATTTTAATAATTCGAGTTCCTGTTTATAGTTTAAATAGATAATTTTTGGAAAAATCACTAAACAAAGATTTACGAGAAGCCTATGAAGGCAATCGCCGTCGGGAAAAAATTCAGATTCATCGCAAGCACTTAAAAGCAGCGATAAAAGAAGCGGAGTTTGAACTAGCGATGTATGAAAAGCAAATGGAGAAAGAACAAAGTGATGTAACGGCCTTGGAAGGGAAGTCCGTGCGAAAATTATTTTATGAATTACTCGGAACCAAAGATCCACTGATGGAGAAAGAGCGACAAGAATTTCTTGCTGCGTTTTTAAAACACCAAGCGGTAAAAAAACATTTAGAGATATTACAGTATGAGGATTCGATTTTAAGTCGTCAAGCAAAAGCACTATCTGGAGTAAAAGCAACCCTTAAGACTTTATTAGCAGCTAAGAAAAAAGCAATAACGAAAAATGTGAATGGTAAAGGTGCTAAAAAATTGATGGCACTGGATAAGAAATTAGTAGCGTATAAAAATTTCCTAAGAGAAGTAGTAGAGGCGAAAGCAGCAGGGAAATCTTGTTTAGTGATTTTAGAAAAAATTGCGAAACAACTGGATGAAGTTCAAGATTGGGGAACCACTACTGCCTACAATAGAAAAGTCAAACGACGTCCTCGTCGCTGGGTCAATCGAGCGACCAAAAATGCTTACAAGGCTAAAAGTCTACTACAAAAATTTGAAATAGAACTCCGCGATATCTCAGATCATTATGGTTTGTCTTATCAAGATGAGATGACCTCTATCCATCTTTTTTTAGAGCTTTTTGTAGACAATCTAATCGTCGATTGGGTGATCAAAAAACGAATCAATCATACTTTACATGGAGTAGAAAGTGTTCATGATCGAGTAACGATGATTTTGATGTTGTTAGAAAATGAAGTGGCAGAGGTGAATCTTTTGATTAAGGAAGTAGAGCAGGAAAAGAAATCTGTATTGATTTATTTTGATGAGTGATTTTAATTAATAATGTGGTAATTAATAATTAATAATGCCTGCGTACCGAATGAGGTATGGCTCTTCTGACGTATTTTGTAATTAAAATTTATCTATTAAAAAAGGGATAATTCATAATGAATTATCCCTTTTGTTATTTTATTCTGAAAAACTAAAAAAACTATTTTTTCTTAGCGCTAGTTGTCTTTCTTTTAGTTCGCTTAGGAGCGTTAATTTTAATTAGGCCAAATGCTTTTTTGATTTCAGATACTTTGTCTAATTTTTCCCAAGTAAAAGTTTCTACTTTCATTTTTTTGGTTCTACCCGCACCGTCGGTGAAAGAAACCGTTTTCTTCTGAGGCTTACGTCCCATGTGTCCATAAGCGGCAGTTTCAGAATAAATAGGTGTACGAAGCTTTAGACGTTGCTCGATAGCGTAAGGACGCATGTCGAATACTTTTTCAACCTTCTTAGCAATCTGTCCGTCTGTCATATTTACTTTAGCAGAACCGAAAGTCTGTACATAAATATTAGTTGGTTTAGCTACACCGATCGCGTAAGAAACCTGAACCAATACTTCATCACAAACACCTGCTGCTACCAAGTTTTTAGCGATGTGTCGCGTTGCATAAGCTGCAGAGCGATCCACTTTACTTGGATCTTTACCAGAGAATGCACCACCACCGTGTGCGCCTTTACCACCATAAGTATCGACGATAATCTTACGACCGGTTAGGCCGGTATCACCGTGTGGTCCACCGATGACAAACTTTCCGGTAGGATTGATATGGTAAGTGATTTTATTATCGAATAAATTTTGGATGCGTTTTGGCAATTTCTTCATGACACGAGGAATCAAAATCTTGATCATATCATCTTTGATCTTTTTTAGCATCTTAGCATCAGGACCAAAATCATCGTGCTGAGTTGAAACAACGATCGTATCGATACGAACTGGCTTATTGTCATCACTGTATTCAATCGTTACTTGTGATTTAGAATCAGGTCGTAGATATTTCATTTGCTTACCCGCTTTACGAATAGCAGCTAATTCTTCTAAAATTTTATGAGAAAGATCTAATGCTAGCGGCATATAGTTGGACGTCTCATTAGTTGCGTAACCAAACATCATCCCTTGATCACCTGCTCCTTGGTTTTCTTTTTTCTTACGCTCAACTCCCTGATTGATATCAGGTGATTGTTCGTGAATAGCAGAAAATACACCACAGCTATTGGCTTCGAACATATATTCAGACTTGGTATAACCGATACGACGAATCACGTCTCGAGAGATCGTTTGTACGTCAAGATAAGTTTTAGATTTTACTTCTCCGGCAAGTACCACCTGACCAGTAGTTACGAGGGTTTCGCAAGCTACTTTTGAACTAGGGTCAAAAGCAATAAAGTGATCAACTAAAGCATCTGAAATTTGATCAGCTACTTTATCCGGATGTCCTTCAGAAACAGACTCAGAAGTGAAGAGGTATGACATAAATATGTGTTTTAATGAAATTTGGAATAAGTTAGAAGCTTTTAAAATAACTTCATTTCTTTATGGGGTAAAAATAAGGATTGTTTTGATGAAAAACTAAGGATAAGGATGATGTCTGCTTAGGTAAAAGATCATTTGGTAATAATGCGCTTTTACAAGGTATTTCGAGCGATTAAATAAGGCTTCCCTAAAACTTTCTACTTCACCGCACAATTCAACAAGGTTTTTTCTCCTCCAGGCGTAACCAGTACACCTTCTAGTTCATCACCAATCGTTACTGGACCAACACCAGCGGGTGTACCTGTATAGATATAATCGCCTTTTTGTAGTTTAAAAAATTTACTAACATAAACAATTAGATCGTCGAAAGGAAAGATCAAATCTTTGGTAAAACCATGTTGTACTTTTTTTCCATTTTTATTTAAATAAAATTCAAAATGGCCATCAACCGTCGCAGATTTAATATTGACAAATTTGCCAATGACAGCGGAATGATCAAAAGCTTTGGCGATCTCCCAAGGATGTCCTTTCTCCTTACACTGCTTTTGTAAATCACGAGCAGTAAAGTCAATGCCCAGACCAATTTCTTGGTAATAATCCTTGGCAAATTCTTTTTGAATATGGCGACCATTTTTACCGATTTTTAAAACCAGTTCTAATTCGTAATGAAGGTCTTTGGTAAACTCAGGATAATAAAATGGTTTACTATTGACGAGTAGGGCAGAGCCCGGCTTCATAAAAACGAGTGGCTTGGTCGGGACTTTATTACCCAGTTCTTTGGCGTGATCCGCGTAGTTACGACCGATGCAAATGATTTTCATAAACTAGAATTTAACGTTTAATAACCCGCACATGTCTTTTACCTCCTTCACAGTTTCCTGTGCGATTTTTCTGATCTCCATCGTCGAGTACTTAATCTGAGATTTGATTTGTTTTTTATCTTGATTAAGTTCTGCTCGTCTATCGACAAATTTACGATTGAGTAAAACAAGGCCATCCGCGACCGCCTCTTTTAAGTCCGCATATTTTAAACTACCATTATTATAATCTTCCAATAAAGATTGGTGTGCGTCCATTTGATCGCTAGCTTTGAGTAAACTAAATAAGTTTTCTACTCCGGCACTCATCGTACCTGCTGGTGTATCACCGGCGTCTGTAACGGCAGATTTGATCTGTTTGCGGATGCGCTTTTCATCATCAAAAATATTAATAAAATGTTTCTCTCCCGCACTTTTACTCATTTTTCTGAGTGGATCAGCCGTAGATTGTACCTTAGGAATCTCCGTCAATAACGGCTCTGGCATCACAAAAAAGTCTTTCCCCATTTGGTGGTTAAATCGTTGAGCAATATTTCGAGTTAACTCTAAATGCTGCACTTGGTCTTTTCCGATAGGAACATAATCCGCACGATAGATTAAAATATCCGCAGCTTGTAATACTGGATAATCCAGTAAACCCGCAGAGATAAAATCATCTTCTCCTTTTTTGCCGCTCTTGTCTTTAAATTGCGTCATCCGAGTCAGTTGACCATAAGAAGTAAAGCAATTAAAAATCCAGCAGAGTTCCGCGTGCTCAGGTACCAACGATTGGATAAAAAGATTTTCGGATTTGATACCAGTGGCCATCAAATTAAAAATCAATTCCCAACTGGTTGCTCGTAATTTTTTATGATTAAAAATATGCGTCATGGCATGGTAATCCACCACTCCGTAAATACATTTGTATTCTTCTTGAAGCGAAACCCAATTTTTGATGGCACCAAAGTAGTTACCGAAATGAATGTGGCCCGTAGGCTGAATACAAGAAAGTACAGTCTTCATATTGTTGAATCGTTGATTTGTTGATTTGTTGAATTCATTATAGTGCGTATAAAATTTTTATTTTTAATAAAACTATAACGAACCGTGATCTCGTAACTGAAAATATTGATAATTAAAATGTTAGAATGAAAGTCTTCCGAACCAAGTTCTGAACAGGTGCTGTGATTTTGTTGAATCTAGATGTTATTAATTAATGTTCTTAAACTCAAAACTCAAAACTCAAAACTCAAAACTCAAAACCTCACTCCTTACCCAACAACCGCCATTACCGAAATTTCAATATTGACGAACTTAGGCAAGTTGGCTACCTCTACCAATTCACGAGCCGGAGCGGTATCATCGTTAAAGTACTCAGCATATACGGCGTTGATGCGACTATAGTTGTTCATATCGGAAACAAAAACAGAACATTTAAAAACTTCTTCGAAGGTAACCCCTGCTTCTGTTAGAATAGCCTGAATGTTTTTCATGACTTGGTGCGTCTCCGTTTCGATATCATCCATGACGAGATTACCCGTAGCAGGATCCAATGCGATCTGACCAGAAGCATAGAGGACACCGTTAACGATTACTGCTTGATTATACGGTCCAACGGGAGCCGGAGCGTTTTTAGTTTCAATTATTTTTTTCATAAATAGGTGATTATAAATGTGCGAAATTATTGTCATTTCCAAAGCGGAAAAGCTGTCCTAAATATAACAGAAAAAGCCCCGCATAACTATTGTATGGGAGCTTTTTATTATTTGAGGCTGAAAGGATTAATCTAATCCTCCAGTTCTTCTTCTGCTTGAATAACTACCTGTCCCCGGTAGTACATAGTACCATCGAGCCAGTAAGCACGGTGATATAAGTGTGCTTCTCCGGTAGTTGTACACTTAGCCACAGTAGGAATAGCGGCTTTGTAATGTGTTCTACGTTTGCGTTTGCGCTGCTTAGAGATTTTACTCTTAGGATGTGCCATTTTAGAATATTTAATAAGCAATCAAAAATTTGATTACTTAGGTATTATAATAGTTGAGCAGTCGGTTTAGTTCCCACTCAGTTTATTTAATTCGTCCCAAATGGGATTATTAGTTGTTTTTTGTTCCTCCTCTTCTTTGGCCAATCGTGCTAGGACGGCCTGATCGCAGGGAGGTGGTGTATCGTTTTGGCAATCGTACGTTTTCATCATCGGTACGGATAAGCCAACGAATTCGTATATATATTTAGCGACGTTAATTTCTGTGGTTTCTGCCGGTAGGTAAACTACCTCATCCACCTCAGATTCGTGGTCACTTAATTTTATAATTAGTTGATATTGACCTTCAATTGGTAAATTGATATCGGCCAAACATCGGTCGCATTCCGCTTTGACCGTCCCCTGTACGTCCACATCGAGGACAAACATGTCTGGTCTTTTGTCAAAATCTAGGTGGACATTGACATCGCTTTCTCCGATGGGTGCTTTGCTAAATTCGGCAAAAAAAGTCGAATCTAGGTGAAAATTGTATTGGTGAACACCGCTTTTAAGTCCCCTAACGGGTATCGAAAAATTGTTCAAAGTTGCCATAGGAAAAAGAACTGCTTAAAAATGCGGTGCAAAGATACCTTTTTTTGTCCAAAAATGGGTAATTTTTTTTGGAAAATCTGGGTGGATGGGTCCTTGATCAAAAGCAGGGATTTTAGCCTTAAAATTCGTTGCTTTTGTCAATTAAACCCATCCATCCCCACTTCCCTTACTTTACAGCCCCCGCACTAACCAAAAAATCGACTACATCCTGATGTTTGCCTCTTCTGGCCATACTTAATGGAGACCGAATTTCAGAGTTCAAATTATATCCATCTCGGACGGATTTATTGACATCGGCACCTTTGGATACTAAGTACTTAACTACATCTAAATGTCCAGACCAGGCGGCTCCGATCAAAGGCGTTTCATCGTTCATAACATAGATGTCAATTTCAGCACCTTTGGAAACTAGGTATTTTACCATGTCGAGCTGGCCATATTTTGCCGCCATGATCAGGGGATTTCCATCACCGTTTATTGGCTTGTTGATATCTGCGCCACGCTCTACCAATGCTTTCACTAAGGAAACGTGACCACCTTTGGCTCCAAGGATCATTGGACTTCCGTCTGCCTCTGAGCCGCGATTTGGGTCCGCACCATATTCTAGTAGCATATTAACCACGTCAGAATGTCCTCTGGCGGCGGCTAGCATCAATGGGGTTCCATCTCGATTCACACGACCATTTACATCTGCTCCTTTGTCGATGAGGAAACGAACGATTTCACAATGTCCATTTTGGGCAGCAGACATGAGTGGTGTTCCATCTCCAGATACTTTTCGGTTTACATTTGCTCCTTTTGATATTAATAAATCAACTAGGTAGAAGTGGTTATTTCCTGCTGCGATCATTAGTGCAGAGGCATCTCCTTTGGCTTTATAGCTGGCTTTGGCGCCAGCGGCAAATAATAATTTCGCAATTTCTAGATTTCCATTTGCTGCCGCAGCACCTAATGGCGAGCGAGGTTCTCCATCACCACGGTAGGAACAATTTGGGTTCGTTGTTTTTAATAAGGTTTTAACGGTAGAAATTTGTTCTGCTTTTACGGCTTGTAATAAAGCACGAGGATTGCTTTTTTGTGCAGATAAACCTAATGATCCAAAAAGAAGGACGAATAAAAAAGATAAAGTTTTCATAACTTGATATTTTAAGATTAAAAATTAAATGATGATTCAAACTTAAAGGGAATTAAGCGATGAATTTGAGAATAACGACCGAATGTAATTAGCGACCTATGAAAAGTCAAAAAATAGGGTTGAATGGATTCGTCCTGTGCAACGATGCATTGGGGAGAAGATAAGGACTATTCGGCTTATTTTTTAAGATAATAAGAGAAGAATACTTATTTTAGGAACTGATATGGAAAAGCAAAATAAATGGATCGATCAGATTTTACAAAATAGGGTAGCAAGTCATTTGTTATTCTGGGTGGTGCTTTTATTTGTCACTTCTCTTTTAGGGAGTTTTAATGGCTCTTTTAAATTTTCTTTAATTAATAACGCAGCGCTATTGCCATCACAGATGATGGCTGCGTATCTGCTTTCTTATTATCAGATTCCTGAGCTTTTATTAAAAAAACAATATTTAAAATTCTTCCTTTCTTTTATTGGAAGTGCTTTTGTGTTGATGATCATTGCTCGTTTAATGGTGATTTATATTGCGGAGCCATTTTTTCGAACGGATTTTGAACAAGAAACTTTTTTAGAAATACTATTAGAGCCATTTTATTTATGGATTGTTTATTTTCCAGCGGTTTACTTATTCCCTTCTATTATGTTGGTTATAAAAACTTTTAAAGAACGGTTTGAGGAACGGCATCAATTAGAAATTTTACAAAAAGAAAAAGCAACGACGGAGCTCAATTTTTTAAAAGCACAAATTCATCCACATTTTTTATTTAACACCTTAAATAATCTTTATTCTTTGACGCTTGACAAATCTGATCAAGCACCGGAGGTGGTAGAAAAATTATCTGACATGTTGGATTATATGCTTTATCAGTGTAGTGATCCTACGGTTGCGATTCATAAAGAAGTAAGTCTTTTAGAAAATTATATAACCTTAGAAACGATTCGGTATGGTGATTTACTAGATTTGGTTTTTAATAAAAATATTGAAAATTCGGAAGTAGAAATTGCGCCCTTGATTTTACTTTCTATTGTAGAAAATGCTTTTAAGCACGGAGCTAGCGGTAATCTTAAAAATCCAACGATCCATATAGATTTGACGGTGACCAATGAACATCTTTATTTTAAAGTTTTCAATACCAAGCCGACGACACCAACGGCCGTGTTGAAAAAAGGAATGGGCTCGGTAAATGTCAAACGTCAATTAGATTTGATCTATCCAGAAAAACATAGTTTGATTGTTGAAGATAAGTTGGATAGTTATTCTTTGGTACTGGAAATTGATCT
>CALKJE010000004.1 GCA_937995675.1 uncultured Saprospiraceae bacterium | reverse complement strand
GTAATACCACTCCACTCCATTTCTTTGTTGTAGGCTTCTTTAATAAAAGGAGGTGCTTCTCCTTCAATTTGAATACCTGTTGGAAGATGTAGGTTATACTTTCGTAATTGGTTGATAAATTCTATTGCACCACCATCATCGCCGTAGGCTGATTCAATCATTTTAGCGATTCCTACATTTGATGATAATTCGAAAGCTCTTCTAACGGTCGCTTTTTCAAGTCCGTGCGGAGAAGAATCTTCCATTATTTCTTCGTAGAAAGTGGTTCGACCTTCTTCTAAGTCAATACTATCTTCCAGAGAAATAGCACCTTTATCAAGTAGTGCCATCATGGGAGCCAACTTAAAAGTTGATCCCGGTTCCACTGCATCTCCTACCGCATGATTGTAGGTTTCCCAGAGGTTGCCTTTTTCTGTTTTCCCAACGTTTGCGATTGCTCGAATAGCCCCTGTTTTCACATCCATCACCACAGCACATCCATGATCTGCATCGTGGTAATTGAGGGCACGAACCAAAGCATTTTGAGCCGTCTCCTGAAGTTCCACATTGATGGTAGTCACTAAATCTTGTCCGTTTTCTGGTTCAATTTCTGTCAGGTTATTAACTGGAATCCAGATATCGTTTCCTACCTTTTGCATTAATTTTTTACCAGCGGTTCCTCCAAGATCTTCATCAAAGAAACCTTCGAGTCCAACTTTATTAGCTCCTTCTCGCACATAACCGATGGTTCGGTGTGCTAGCATTTTAAAAGGACGATCTCGTTTACTTTCTCTTTTAACGATAAATCCTCCTCGGTACTGACCTAAATTAAACAATGGAAATTTTTCAATCTTTTCCAGCTCTGTGTAGGTAACATTCTTTTTTATCAGCATGTATCGTTCGCCGGCAGCACGTTGTTGTTCCAGTAAATTTTTATATCCACCTACCGTATGCTGAGCATTTTCAAGAAACGTTCCTAAGCAATAAGCCAAAGAATCAACGTTATCCTCGAAGTCTGCTTCGCTCATGGCGCTGGAATTTAAATCCATCCGTATTTCAAAGAACGGTAGCGAGGTAGCTAATAATTTGCCATCCTCAGAAAGTATATTGCCGCGCTCGGCGATTACTTTTTCAAACTTTACTTTTTTATCTCCTTGTCTTCGCCACTTATCTCCTTCGGCGATCTGAATTTTGACCACCTTTCCAAAGAGAATAATAGCCAGCAAAACGATCAGTGCCAAGACTCCGTAAACCCGATAGAGCACTTCATTTTTAATATCCGCCATGGCTGTCCTATTTCTTCTTCATTTTTTTAGGAATCACGATTTTCTTCGGAGCTCCTTTTGGTATTCGTAGTCCTTGATCGGCCACGGAGTTGGCAACTTTGGTTCTACGAGTACTGTACATCAATTCAGATTGTATGGACATATAGTGCCATCGGATTTCCTGTATTTCTTTTTGCAATACCTGAATTTGTCTGACTTTTTTTTCTGACAAATGGGCATTAGCAATATATATTAGAATCAGAAAGCTCAGGAATAAAACAAAAGGCAGATTTTTTAGGATTAGGGAAGCACTAAGGTCTCCTAGTTCAAAATAGTCTTTAAGTTTTTTTTTCTTAGCCATTTGGTTCTGCTAATTTTTCTGCAATTCTTAGTCTCGCGCTACGAGATCGGGAATTTAACTTTAGTTCTTCTTCGCTGGCCATGACTGATTTTTTAGTAATCAATTTAAAAGGCCGACTGATGTTTCCATAAAAATCTTTTTCAAGTTCTCCGTCAAAGTTGCCAGATTTAAAAAAGTTTTTTACCAAACGATCTTCCAAAGAGTGATAAGACATGATGACTAATCTGCCACCGGGTTTTAACACTTTTAAAGAAGCTTTTAAAAAGTCTTCAAGGACTTCCATTTCTTCGTTTACTTCGATTCGGATAGCCTGAAATACTTGTGATAAATATTTATTTCGTTGGCCACGAATATTTGGATCAACTACTTTTAGAAAATCCCCGATCGTACGAATTTTTCGAACGTTACGATCTTTTACGATGGCCTGTGCCAGTGTTTTTGCGTTTCTCAATTCACCATATCGACTAAAAATCGACTGAAGTTCATCGGCAGAATAGGTATTGATTACTTCATCTGCTTTTCGTTCTCCTTTTTGGTTCATTCTCATGTCCAACGTTGCCTCAAATCGATAAGAAAATCCACGTTCCGCAACATCTAGTTGATGAGAAGAAACGCCGAGATCAGCAAGAATCCCGTCTACTTTACGCACACCATTTAAGCGGAGTGCTTTATCGAGGTAGCGAAAATTTTGTTGAACAAACGTAAAATTGTCGCCATCCAAGGCATTTGCTAGTGCATCTTCGTCCTGATCAAATCCATAGAGATGGCCAGTTTCGTTTATTTTTTTCAAGATCTCCCTTGCGTGTCCACCCCCACCGAACGTTGCATCGACATAAATTCCTGCGGGATCAATATGCAGTCCTTCGATACATTCAGTGAGCATCACTGGATCATGGTAAGACATGACCTGGTGGCGGATTGTAAGGATTTGGGGGAGCTGGTGGTGGTGTTGAAACACTGGTCCAGGTATCCTCTGCTAATTTTCTAAAATCAGCAGGTTCTTGATTAATGTCATTGAGGTAGGCTTCTTTATCCCAGATTTCTACTCTATCATCCATTCCTTGAATGATCACCGTTTTTTTTATCCCAGCGTATTCGATCAACGATTTGGGTAATAAAATTCGGTCTGCACTGTCTGGTTCGAGGGGTGTTGCACCTCGATAAAAGTATCTTTTAAATGCCTGATTTCTTTCTATGTATCCATTCAGGGCTTTCACTTTGGCACTTTCATGCTCCCAAACTGATTTGGGAAACAATGTAAGATACGGTGTCATACCACGATTGATTACATAATCAGGAGATCCGAATGCATGCAACTGTTTTAAGAGCGCTGCGGGCAAACGCAGACGACCTTTAGCGTCGATCTTACAGTCATATTCTCCTAATAATTGTGGCATTTGCTTACCTTTATTCGATATTTCATACAGCATTTAAGTAAAAAATGATGTATTTACCTCCAAAGCTAACATAAAATGACACATTTTCCCACTTTTTCCCACCAAAAAGGTAAAAAAAGTTATCAACAGTGGTATTCTGTTGAATTTTGGGGACGAAATAGCGCTAAAACCTTAGCTAATTCAGTCATTAAGAAGTAGTTGAGTTTTCAGATTTCATTTTAGTAGTAGTGACTTTTTTATCGTAATTGTGGAAAAGTCTTTGCCATCTCATTTTGATTACGCCGAGTGCTGCTTCACTAATAATATTGGAATTCATTTTGGAATCGCCCAAGACTCGATCTTTAAAAGTGATGGGTAATTCGACTATTTTATATCCAAGTGAATGGATGGCATATTTCATTTCAATTTGGAAGGCATAACCTACAAATCTTATTTTATCTAGATCGATACTTTCTAGTGCTTCTCGCTTGTAGCAAACAAACCCTGCAGTAGGATCTTTGACATTCATCCAAGTGATGGCTCGAACATAGAGGGAAGCCCCATATGATAACGCTACTCTATCCCAAGGCCAGTTTTCGAGTTTTCCTCCTTTGGTATATCGTGATCCAACGGTCATTCCAACCCCTTGTTTATCACAACCTTCGCATAATCTCACTAAATCTTTCGGATTATGGGAAAAATCTGCGTCCATTTCACAAATAAAATCATAATTACGGGCCAATCCCCATCGAAATCCAGCGATATAAGCGGTACCTAGTCCTAATTTCCCTTCTCGTTCAATGATATGCAATGCCCCATTACTGGTCAACTGAAGATCTTTTACGATATCAGCTGTTCCATCTGGCGAACCATCATCAACAATTAGAATATGAAATGAGGTTGGTAATGAAAATACTGCCGCAATGATATTTGCGATGTTTTCTTTTTCATTATAAGTCGGAATAATGACTAACCTCTTCGACACAGTTTCGATTTAAATTAAGGATATTATGTGTATTACTAACAGAACATCCCAAAAGTTCAGGGTGTTTTGTAGTAATACGCCCCAAAATTCATAAAGTTTAGGTAAATATACCCCTTAATTAAAAGATAACGGATAGTTCGCAGGATTAGTCTCTTTCATAAGGGTATAAATTTCTTCAAAAACCTTTTCTGGGTTTGGTTTTGTGAAATAATCTCCGTCCGTACCAAAAGGTGTTCGATGTGGTCCAGCAGTAATGGTAAGTGGAGCAGAGTCGAGATGACGATAGCCATCTTGTTTTTCTAAGATCTCCGTCAACAAATACGCACTTGCACCACCAGGTACATCTTCATCTAGAATAACCAAGCGATTTGTTTTCTTCAATGATTTTAAAATATGACCTTCTAAATCAAATGGTATTAAAGTCTGAACATCTACTAATTCGACGCTAATTCCATGCTGTTCCAATAATTTAATAGCTGTCTGAGCTACTCGAATACAGCTACCATAAGTAACCAACGTAACATCACTACCCTCTTGTAAAACTTCAGGAACACCAAGTGGAACGGTATATTCTCCAATATTCTCGGGCATCGTTTCTTTAAGACGGTAACCATTTAAGCATTCAACTACTAAACCTGGATCATCTCCTTGAAGTAAGGTATTATAAATTCCAGCAGCCTGGACCATATTCCTTGGTACTGCTATATACATTCCTCTTAAAGAATTTAGTAGCATTGCCATTGGAGAACCAGCATGCCAAATTCCTTCTAGTCGATGGCCTCGCGTACGAATAATCGCTGGTGCTTGCTGTAAGCCATTGCTGCGATAACGTAGCGTCGCTAAATCATCACAAAGCGGCTGTAAACCATAGATTAAATAATCTAAATATTGAATCTCGACAATGGGTCTAAGACCACGCATTGCC
>CALKJE010000003.1 GCA_937995675.1 uncultured Saprospiraceae bacterium | reverse complement strand
TATCTACGCTACGCCTTACCTCCATTAATGTTGTTATTAATTTTGCTTTTTGCTGCACCGAGTATTATTAAGGATAGCACTAATCGTTTGATTAATAATAATAAAGAATTCGTTCGAGCTGCTCCCTTTTCTTTTCAGATTGATGAAAAAGATTTGACGGTTGTTCAATTTGATGATTATACACTAGAAGTAAAAGTAGAAGGAGAAGCTTTACCCAATGAAGTATTTATCGATATTGATGGATATAAATATCGTTTGAAAAAAGAAGATAACGCAACATTTTCTTATCAGTTTAGCAATGTCCAGAAAGAAACAGATTTTAAACTTTTTTCTGCTGGAGTTAATTCTGATGATTATAAATTAGGGGTTCTAAAAAAACCAAATATTGCAGGTTTTGATATTAAATTAGATTATCCAGCTTATACAAAACGTAAAGATGAAAGCCTTGCCAATATCGGTGATTTGGTGGTGCCTTTAGGAACAAACATCAGCTGGGTTTTCAATGCACAACACACAGAAGAGATTGCATTGAAATTTTCTGACACAAAAGATTTTCTTGCTGCGGAGCGATTTTCTGACAATCTATTTTCTTATAAAAAAAGAGCATTGCGTGATCAACGTTATAAGCTTCTTATTTCTAATCAAGATTTACCAAATGCTGATTCTGTTGCCTACGCCATCAGCGTCATTCCAGATTTACATCCTAATATTAAAGTTGAACAATTTATCGATAGTACGGATAGTAAATTACTTTTCTTTGTAGGAGATGCGTCAGATGACTATGGTATTCGTAGTCTAACTTTCAATTATTCAATTAGTAATGGTGGAGTAGCCAAAGGTACTTTGAATAGTGTTCCTGTCGATCGTTCGGAAGGAAAGCAAACGCAATATGATTACACGTGGGACCTTGCGGAAATGACCCTAGAACCTGGCGATGAGTTGACTTATTATTTTGAAGTTTCTGATAATGATGGTATCAATGGTAGCAAATCTGCGAAGACTAAATTGATGAACTACAAGAAACCAAGTGTGGAAGAGTTCAAAGATATGGCGGAAGAAAATAGTGATGAAATTAAAAAAGAACTTAAAGAAGCCATCAAAGAAAATAAAGCCATCAAAGAGGACATGAAAAAACTGCGCGAAAAAATGCTACAGAAAAAAGAGATGGATTGGCAAACAAAGAAAGAATTAGAAAAGCTACTAGAACGAAAAGAAGAACTAGACGAGAAGCTTGAAAAGGCACAGGAGATGATGGAGGAGAATATGAAAAACCAAGAGGAGTTTACTAAGCCTGACGAAGAACTCTTAGAAAAACAAGAGAAAATCCAAGAGATGTTTGAAGAATTGATGAGTCCAGAAATGAAAGAATTGATGGAAAAAATTCAAGAATTAATGGAGGAGTTAGAAAAAGAAGAAGCACTCGACATGATGGAAGAAATGGAGATGGATGACGAAGAGATGGAGAAAGAAATGGATCGTGCACTAGAGATGTTTAAGCAATTGGAAGTTGAATTGGAGATGGAGCAGGCCATGGAAAAATTAGAAGAACTGGCCAAAGAACAAGAAGAACTTGCAGAAGAAACAGAAAAGAATACCGACGAAACAAAGCAAGATGAATTAGAAAAAAAGCAGGAAGAGCTAAATGAAAAATTTGAAAAATTAAAAGAAGACGTTGCAAAAACAGAAGAGAAGAACAAAGAACTAGAAAATCCACAAGACCTTGGTGATCCACAGGAAGAAATGGAAGACATCATGCAAGACATGAAAGATAGTTCTGATTCTATGAAAGAAATGCAAAATAAAGAAGCTTCTGAAAAACAGAAAAAGGCTGCTAAAAAAATGAAAGACATGGCTGAGTCCATGCAAATGGATATGGATAGTGGTCAGATGGAACAAATGGAGGAAGACATGGAAGCACTGCGTCAACTATTAGAAAATCTCATCGGTATTTCTTTTGAACAAGAAGACTTGATTGAAACGATTGGTAAAACCAGTATCAATACGCCACGATATGTTGAACTAGTTCAAGATCAATATAAAATCAAAGATGATTTCAAATTAGTTGAAGATTCACTGCAAGCGCTGAGCAAGCGAGTACACCAAATCGAATCGTACGTAACGGAAAAAGTAACAGATATTAAATCCAATATGAAAACCTCTCTAGATGATCTAGAAGAAAGAAAGAAAAGCCAAGCGAGCGAACACCAGCAACGTACCATGAAAAATGTCAATGATCTGGCGCTAATGCTTAGTGAGGTAATGAATCAAATGCAACAACAAATGGCCAGCATGATGGCCGGCGACCAAATGTGTAATAATCCTGGCGGAAAAGGAAAGGGGAAACAAGGAAAAGGAAAGAAAGGAGGAGAACCAAAAGATAAAATGTCGGAAGGACAAAAAGGTATCGGAGATCAACTCAAACAAATGAAAGATGCCATGCAAAAAGGTAAAGGTGCTTCTAGTAAGCAGTTTGCACAAATGGCCAAAAAACAAAAGGCATTACGTAAAGCGCTACAAGAAAAACAACGCGCTATGCAAGAAAAAGGGCAGGGCGATAAGCAAATGCAAGAAATTGTAGATCAAATGAATAAAACAGAAACGGATCTTGTTAATAAACGCTTGACCAACGAGATGCTTGAACGCCAACAAGAAATCATGACCAGACTGTTGGAAGCGGAAAAGGCAGAAAGAGAACGAGAGTATGATAATAAGAGAAAGGCAGAAAGAACGGCTGAAAAGGAAAGAAAAATGCCTCCTTCTCTCGAAGAATACATTAAAAAACGCGAAGCAGAAATTGATGCTTACAAGGCTGTATCACCAGAGTTGAAGCCATATTATAAATTTTTAGTAGAAGAATACTTCAAATCCTTGAAAAATCAATAAAATAGTAGCAATTTAGTCCAACAAACAGACGACAAACCTCGTAAAACTCAGTATAACCATTACTTACCAGTTTTATGAATGTCTATTTCCTCGAACAGAGAAAAAACATTGATGTGCTAACTCTCATCTCTAATCCGAAAAATATTGCTCGCGTAGAACCCTACGTAGAGACCGTCTTTCGCCAGTATAAACTGAGCGCAGATATGTATGGCAATATTTTGATCAGTTTAACGGAAGCAGTTACCAACGCAATCATGCACGGTAACGGTAGAGATGAATCGAAAAAAGTCTCTGTTTCTATTAAAAAATATAAAAATAAGCTTGGCTTTATCATTTCCGATGAAGGAGATGGTTTTAACTTCGGCCAGCTTCCGGATCCTACTGCTCCTGAAAATGTCTTAGAATTAGGGGGCCGCGGTGTATTCTTAATGAGACAATTAGCGGATCAAGTCCTATACCACGATAACGGCAGTACGGTAGAAATTCAATTCAATATATGAGTGACGAAGGTATTCACTACTACAATGAGGATTCCACATTCAAGCTAGAACATCCTCAAATTATCAGTCACTGGATCAAATCCGTTTTTTCTGAAGAAGATTGTGCATTTGTCACCATCAACTTTATCTATTGCAGTGATACCTATCTCCACGAGTTAAACATGAAATATCTCCAACATGATACCTTAACCGACGTAATTACCTTTGCATATAGCAAAGCTCCCGTCGAAGGAGATGTATTTATCAGTATTGATCGTATCATCGAAAACGCCAAAAAATTTAAAGTAGAGACCCTAACCGAACTCTATCGCGTAATGGTACACGGAGTCCTTCATTTGATCGGTTATAATGATAAGACTGAAGAAGAGCAAAAACTTATGCGAAGTATGGAAAATAAATACCTGCTTTTATTAAATTTGGCCCCTAATTAGCAATTGACTCTTGTTGGCTCTAAAATGATCACATTTTTTGATCTATTTTACCAAATTCTAACCATCCTTTTACCAATTTAATCCATTATCGACAAAGCTATGTACACCGTAAAATAAATTCATATACATTTTAGAATGCTTCTTTTTTACGATTACTTCTTCCAAATTTCATCAAATAGCTACGGCTATTTTCAAAAATATTGGACTCGTACTCACAAAAAATAACCTATTCAAAATGCACAGCAACTTAATTTACGGTGTACTAAGTCGTCAAATCATTCAAGTTAACAATACTAACTTGACCCTAAACTCTTAATATGAAAATCCTAAAATTTGGTGGCTCTTCTGTCGCAAAACCGGAAAGAATAAAAAGTGTAATCGAAATTCTTAAAACATATAATGCCCAAGATGAACGTTTTGCGGTTGTTTTCTCTGCTTTTGGAGGAGTGACAGATCAGTTAATTGAGATGAGTCGATTAGCTGAAGAAGGAGATCCCACGTACGAAAAGGTCTTTAACGAATTTTCAAACCGTCACAGCGAAGCAGTCAAAGTTTTAATAAAAGAACCTACACAAATTGAAATTCTAAAAGAATTAGAAGAGAATCATGCCGTTTTAAAAAATCTACTACACGGAATTCTCCTCGTTCGTGAAGCTTCTACTCGAACCATGGATTACGTCCTTAGTTTCGGAGAAAGAAACTCCTGTTTTATTATCAGTCAAGCGTTAAAACAAGAAGGTATTGACGCTCATTATTTGGATGCTCGTAAGATTATTCAAACAGATAAAAACTTTAGTTCAGCCAAAGTAGATTTATCCACAACTTATCAACAAATTGAAAGTTATTTTAAAGAAAATTCAGGAACGCATGTAGTCACTGGATTTATCAGTGCTGCTAAAGGAGGTCTAACGACTACGCTAGGTCGTGGTGGTTCCGACTATACTGCAGCACTATTAGCAGCGGGACTAAATGCCAGCATCATTGAAATTTGGACAGATGTAGATGGTGTACTTACCGCAGATCCTAGAAAAGTAAAATCCGCTTTTACCATTCCAGAAATGACTTATGCTGAGGCAATGGAAATGTCTCATTTTGGTGCCAAAGTAATTTATCCTCCAACTTTACAACCTGCTTTATCTAAGAAGATTCCGTTAACCATTCGCAATACTTTTAATCCAGAATTTAAAGGAACATTTATTTCTGATCACTCTTCTCAAAATGGACACCCCGTACGAGGAATTTCCTCTATGAGCAATATTGCGCTTCTTACTTTACAAGGTGGTGGGTTGTTTGGTGTTCCAGGAATTGCTGCTAGATTATTTAATGCTTTAGCACAAGCGGGAATCAATATTATCCTGATTACACAGGGATCTTCAGAACATTCCATCAGTTTTGCGGTTCAACCACAATTAGCTAAAAAAGCAAAAAAGCGAGTTGAGTCTGCTTTTGAATACGAAATCCAAAGTCAGTTAGTCGATCCTATTAAGATAGAAGATGATCTTTCTGTGGTGGCGATTATTGGAGAAAATATGCGTTACCAACCTGGTATTTCTGGACGTTTATTTCAGGCCTTAGGTAAGAATGGTATCAATTGTATTGCTATTGCTCAGGGATCTTCTGAACTGAATGTTTCGGTCGTCATTCCTCGAAGCGACGAAGGAAAAGCCTTAAATGCTTTGCATGAATCCTTCTTTCTTTCTGATACTCAAGAGTTACACGTGTTTATGGTTGGTGTTGGTTTGATTGGATCAACATTAATTAATCAAATTAAAAAACAAGCAGTCTTCCTAAAAGAAAAAAGACATCTCATTATTAAGATTGTAGGTTTAACCAATAGTAGAAAAATGATTTTTTCCCCAGATGGAATCGATCTTGAAAATTGGAAAGAGCAATTAGATGATAGTGATGAACCAATGGTGTTGGATAATTTTATTAAAAAAATGAAAACACTTAACCTTTCAAATACAATATTTGTAGATAATACTGCAAATGAAGGAATTGCGCAAAAATATAATGAAATTCTTGACGCTAGTATTTCTATTTCTACTCCTAATAAGATTGCTACCTCTTCAACTTATTTACAATATCAACAACTTAAATCACTAGCCGAAAAACGTGGTGTTCGTTTTTTATATGAAACCAATGTCGGAGCCGGACTTCCAGTTATTTCTACTTTGAATGATCTAATTGATAGTGGAGATGAAATTTTAAAAATAGAAGGAGTTTTATCAGGGTCACTTTCTTTTATCTTTAACTCCTTTGGAGCCGGAATGAAATTTAGTGATATCGTCAATCAAGCTGCGGAACTAGGTTATACTGAACCAGATCCTAGAACAGACTTGAAAGGAATTGATGTTCGTAGAAAATTAATTATTCTAGCTCGAGAAACTGGATTACCTTTAGAAGCTAAAGATGTAGAAATTGAATCTATTCTTCCTGAAGCCTGTATCGCGGCAGAAACGGTTCCTCAATTCTTTGACGAAGTAAGAAAAGCAGACGATTTCTTTGAAAAACGTCGAGCGGATGCTGCTGCGGAAAATAAAGTATTAAGAATGGTAGCCACCTTAGAAAATAATCAAGCTAGAATCAAGCTAGAATCTGTTGGACCAGATCATCCATTTTATTCGCTCAATGGTAGTGATAATATGATCGTATTTACAACACAGCGATACAAAGATCGTCCACTGGTTATTAGAGGTCCAGGAGCTGGAGCAGAAGTAACCGCTGCAGGAGTTTTTGCAGAAATTATTTCAATAGGGAATTCAATGCATTGATAGTCAATAAAATATAAAATGATATTTTTATTATGAGAAGTGGAATAAAAGTTTTTGCACCTGCTACCGTTGCCAATGTCGCCTGCGGATTTGATATACTAGGTTTTGCTTTAGAGAAGCCTGGAGATGAAATTATCGTTCGTTTTTCGGATACTCCCAATTTGCGAATTACCAAAATAACTGGATTAAAGGGACTTAAACTCCCTTATGAAGTAGAAAAGAATACAGCTGGATTTGCAGCACAACGTTTACTTGATCATATAGGAGAATCTAATCGTGGGATCGAAATGGAGATTCATAAAAAAATGCCTTTTGGCAGTGGCTTAGGTTCCAGCGCAGCCAGCTCAGTAGCTGGTGTGATGGCTGTGAATGAATTACTCCGTCGTCCTTTAACAAAAAGAGAATTACTTCCTTTTGCTGTTTTAGGTGAGCAAGTTGCGGATAATGCCTATCACGCAGATAATGTTGCTCCTTCCTTACTTGGTGGAATGATCTTTATCAGAGACAATCCCACCTTAGATGTCCACAGAGTTCCTGTTCCAAGAGGATTATACGCAGCAGTAGTTTATCCACATATAAAAATTCTAACTAAGGATGCTCGCTCAGTTCTTAGTGATCAAGTAACGCTCAAACAAACGATTACTCAAAGCGGAAATCTTGGAGGGCTAATTATAGGTCTCTCCACCGGAAACTTAGACTTGATCAGTCGTTCCTTACAAGACGTAATTATTGAACCACAACGAGCTAGTTCCATTACTGGTTTCTACGAAGTTAAAGAAGCTGCACTTAAAGCTGGAGCTATGGGCTGTAGCATTTCTGGAGCAGGGCCTTCTATCTTTGCGCTTTGTGCAAATAGTTTAATTGCTGAAAACGTTGGTAATGCTATGCAGGCAGTCTTCAATGAAAAGAAAATTCACAATCAACTATTTATTTCAGGTATCAACCAAGAAGGAGCAGAATTATTATAGTTCTCCACAGGTGTTGAAAATTACCAACAATCATCCTCTACTTTAAGTACTACTCTATAAATAACACATTATGCAGCTTTACAGTACCAAGAACAAAAAAAATCTTGTGAGTCTCAAAAAGGCCGTCATGAAAGGACTCCCTGATGATAATGGTCTTTTTATGCCAGAAAATATTCGTCCGCTACCTGATCACTTTTTTGAGGAGCTTTCTAACATGAGCTTTGTCGAAATTGCACAAGCAGTCGTATCTCATTTAATTGGAGACGATATTCCTTCTCAAGCGCTTAATAAGCTCGTAGCAGAAGCTTTTAACTTTCCGGTCCCTTTGGTTCAATTAGACGATAAAACAAGTGTATTAGAGCTATTTCATGGCCCATCGCTTGCTTTTAAGGACTTTGGAGCTCGATTTATGGCTCGTTTGATGGGATACTTCAATCAAGCAGAGAAAGACCAGTTAATCATCTTAGTTGCTACTTCAGGCGATACTGGCGGAGCCGTAGCTTCTGGGTTTTATCAAACACCTGGAATTGAGGTTGTTATTCTTTATCCAAGTGGAAAGGTCAGTCCTTTACAAGAAAAACAGCTTACTACCCTAGGTCATAATATTACTGCACTAGAAGTTGATGGAACCTTCGATGATTGCCAAGCTATTGTTAAACAAGCTTTCCTAGATAAAGAACTTAATCAGCAACTTCGTTTAAGCTCTGCTAATAGCATTAATATCGCTCGTCTTATTCCACAGTCCTTATATTACTTTGAAGCTTTTAAACAGCTCCAAATAGCTGGTAATACGCTACCTGTAGTTTTCTCAGTTCCTTCTGGAAACTTTGGAAATCTAACAGCTGGTATCCTTGCTAAGAAAATGGGACTTCCTATAGAACACATGATTGCTGCAACGAATAGTAATGATATTGTCCCTAAGTACCTTAAAACAGGCCAGTATGAGCCTAAAGTAAGCGTAAGAACTATCTCAAACGCTATGGACGTAGGAAACCCTAGTAACTTCGCTCGCCTAAAAGATTTGTACAAAAAAGAACAATGTAACACGTGTGACATGATGGGCAAAGATATCAAGGGATATGCATTTGATGATACTCAAACAAGAAAAGCAGTTAAAGAAGTTGACTCAAAGTTTAAGTATATTATAGATCCACACGGAGCAGTTGGATATTTAGCCTTAAAAGAATATCAAGAAGAATACCCAGAGACTACTGGTGTAATACTTGAAACGGCACATCCCTCAAAGTTCATTGAGGATGTAGAAGATATCCTAGACAAGAAAATTGAAGTTCCAATTAGACTAGCTAAGCTGGCTAATGAGCCTAAGTCTTCTATTAAATTGTCTACTTCTTATAGCGACTTTAAAGATTGGATTGAAGGTTTTAGCTTTTAGTCTTAAAAAATAAAATTAAAAAGCCCATGTCACACGTGTGACATGGGCTTTTTAATTAGCTAAATATTCTATAACACTTGATATTAGGCTACTTTATGTGCTGCAAGTTCATTTAAAAATGTAGCTAGAAGTTTATTAAACTCATCCGGCTTTTCCATCATTGGAGCATGACCACACTTCTCAACAAAGAACAACTGAGAATTTTCTATATGCTCATTAAATTTCTCTGCAACAAAAGGCGGAGTCACGGTATCTTCCTCTCCCCAGACCAATAAGGTTGGTGCTGAAATTAGATGTAGTTTATCACTTAAATTATGGCGAACCGCAGATTTAGCAGTAGCAATTACTCTAATGGCTTTGTTACGGTCATTGACAATATCATAAACCTCATCTACTAATTCCTTACTAGCAATCTCTGGATCGTAAAAAATATCACGCGTCTTATTTTTAATAAATTCATAATCACCTCTTTTAGGAAAAGTAGAACCAAGCGAATTTTCAAATAAACCAGAACTACCCGTTAATATAATAGAGTTTATTTTTTCAGGTTTTGCAATACTATAAAGCAACGCAATATGGCCACCCAAAGAGTTACCCAAGATATTTACTTGGTCCATTTTCTTATATTCCAAAAAGTCCGAAACATGATCAACTAGTACGGATAATGAAACCCTATGGATCGGAGAATCCAAAATAGGAAGAATAGGAACGACGACATTGAACGATTTTGAAAAGTAGTCAATGATGGAAGAAAAATTACTTAATGCTCCAAATAACCCATGTAATAGTAATAATACTTCACCGTCAGGGTTTGATTCTATATACCTAAATTCTCCTTCTTCTTTAATTGTTAAATTCATTGAAATTGATAGATGTTTGATCTGGCACTAAATATAAAATATTTATGTCAGTAGGATACGACTATTTCGATAATATGTTTTAATATTCTTTGATTTACTAACTTTTCAACGACTTATCCACAATTGTGAATTTTAAAGCTAATTTTATAATTTAAATCATGAATTTCAAGTCAAAAAACGAAGGTAATTCACAATTAATTATAGTTTATCCACATTCTGATAAAAAACTACTAAAAAGTAGAGAAATTTTCCTTGTTTTTTAACTTCTCCACAGAGTTTTCCACACTTTTAAAAAATTACGTGCGGTTTCTTGAGGGAACGGTAAACATAGTGTAAACTATTGATAATCAAACACTTACAAAATAAATACAATATGTAAAATGCATTAAAACAAGGATTTAAAAGAAAATAAACAGTTATTCACAACTTATCCACATTTATTCTACAACTGTTCGTGAACTCCTAAATTGATAGCAGATATATAGCATATTTATTAGTAATAAAAGGGCCACAACTTGATGTAAAGAAGCATAGGCCACAGGCACCTTTCCAAAACAGTTAATTACCGTCAAAATACCTAAAGAAAACTGCGTTACTAACAAGGTTATCAACAATACTTTAGCTTTTCTTAGTTTTTCAGAAATAATTGCATTTTTTCCAATTCTAATCACCAATAAAATGATTAAACCAGTGAGCAAATAGGCGGTGCTACGGTGAAAAACCTGTACCCAGGCTTTTGGCGCAACTGCTTGCTCATAATTAATCAGATTATCCATTCCGACCCCACTACTCGACAAAGCGTCTAAAAACCGCTCTCCTTCCACGAAAAAGGGAAAATAAGGGTGAATCAATCCTGCTCTCATACCTGCCATCAATCCTCCAAGTAAAATTTGAATACCTAATACTCCCGTAGTCATCCAAGCAAAACGTTTTAAACCTGAACTGTTTTCTACAAAACCATCCGTTTGATGCGTTCTCAACCAAGTCCAGAACAAATATCCGAATAATAAAGTAGCAATTCCTAGATGCGTCATCAACTTATAAGCACTTACCCAAGTTCGGTTATCCTCATTCAGTCCACTGGCAACCATAATCCAACCAAAAGTCGCTGCAGCTGATGCCAATAGAATCACTACTCCCAGCCGCTTGAGCAACCAACGAGGCATCCACTTTTTAAATAAAAAAAAGAAAAATGGAATGATAAACACAAACCCCATTAGCCGAGCCCACAACCGATGAAAATATTCCCAGAAGAAAATAACCTTGAATTCAGACATGGTCATATCTCCATGCAAGGATTCGTATTGACGTTTTGCACTAACTTTATATTTTTCAAACGCTACGCTCCACTCCTCTGCATTCATCGGCGGCAACGTTCCCTGAATCACGGCCCACTCTGTAATCGACAATCCAGAATCCGTCAAACGTGTAACCCCTCCAATGAAGACTTGAAAGAAGACCATCACCAATCCAATCATCAACCACCACCGCACCACTCGATGAACTTGTTCCGAACTTTGTTTTCCAACCTTAACCAGATTTTCCATTTTTGATAAATTTTTAATTTTTGAACTTTTCGCAAAAATAATCCGAAAATTAGTTCCTAAGATTTTTCTTGCCCTGATTGTTGTTAATTATAATTATTATAAATTTTTTAAAAAATGCCCTCATCATCAGGGGTGTTAACATGTAGATAAAAAAGTAGATTTTTTCTTTGATCTTGAGTTATTAAAAATTTAAGGCGCTTTACTAACACTTGATAAACATCATAGTTTCCTTTAAATCAGTTATTTACAATTTTATGAACATCGTGTTAGTAGCTTTCCCACAGAATAAGTTTTTTGTCAACATGAAATGATAACTACGATTTCGATGTCAGTAACTAGTGTTGAATTCCACAAAAAACGTTCACTCATGAAATAATTAATATATTTTATAAAATTATTGTTAGCGAATGTGGATAACCATGGTAGTTTTTAACTGAATATTCCACAAAGAGTGTTAACTTCGGTTTTTATAAAGTCCTGATTTAATTGGACTTATATAATGGTTTTAATACCCTTGTTTAGAACTTTTCATCAATAATCCAATATTTGACCTATGTGTAGCCGTTTTTCTCTTGTCACTACTCAGGAAGATATCGAAAATAAGTTTGGCGTAACCTTACAAAATCAATTACGAACGAGTTATAATATTGGGCCTACCCAGCATTCTTATATCATCACCAATGATAATCAAAACAGATTGCAATACGTAACTTGGGGCTTAATTCCTAGTTGGTCAGAAACTGGACGAAATAATGGACGACTCATTAATGCCAGAAAAGAAAATATTGGTGGACAAACTTCTTTTAGAATTCCAATTAGAAAAAAACGATGTTTAGTCTTAGCAGATTCTTTTTATGAATGGCGTCAGGATGGGATGAATAAAATTCCATATCGGATAAAATTAAAATCTGGAGAATTAATGGTCATGGCTGGAATCTGGGATGAATGGAGCGATGGAAAGTATGGTCTAAAAAGTTTTTCTATTATTACGACCGATGCCAATCAGGAAATGAAAGACGTTTTTTCTAGAATGCCCGTATTATTGTTGACACCAGAATCTCAAAAGCAATGGTTATCTGAAATGGATATCACGCAAACTTGCGATATGCTTCAGACTCCTCCTAATGATATATTATATATGTATCGAGTTTCTAAAAAAATTAATGAGTTGAATTATAATAATGTATTGTTACACAAAAATCTAATCTCGTGAGAGTTGTTATTCAACGGGTCAGCGAAGCGTCCGTTACGATTGATCAAAAAATTAAATCAAAAATTAAGGCCGGTCTATTAATTCTATTAGGAATTGAACCTGATGATCAGGAAGAGGATATTCTTTGGCTAGTAAAAAAAATTTCAAATCTGCGGATATTTCCTGATGAAAAAGGAGTGATGAATAAATCTATTGTGGATAAGTCGTTTGAAATGTTGGTGATCAGCCAATTTACATTATTCGCTAGTACAAAAAAAGGCAACAGGCCTTCTTACATTCGAGCCGCTCGTCCGGACGTGGCGATTCCACTTTATGAAAAATTTGTTCAAGAACTTCAACAAACTAGTCAACTAAAGGTAGGAACAGGAACTTTCGGGGCAGATATGAAAGTAGCACTCATTAATGACGGACCCGTAACTATTTGTATCGATTCAAAAAATAAGGAGTAAATGGAAATTTCGAAAGCACAGAAAATAGTAGATGAATGGATCAATTCTATTGGGATTCGATATTATAATGAGTTGACCAATACGGCAATATTAACAGAAGAAGTTGGCGAAGTAGCTCGATTGATGGCTCGAATTTATGGAGAACAATCTTTTAAAACAAAAGAAGCAGAAGCATCTGCTCCACAAGATTTAGCCGAAGAAATGGCGGACGTATTATTTGTTCTGATTTGTTTAGCGAATCAAACAGGTGTTGATTTATCAGAAGCTTTGGTGAAAAGTTTAGAAAAGAAAACTAAAAGAGATCGTGATCGGCACGCAAATAATGAAAAATTGAAAGGATAAAATTTACGGATTTTTATCTTTTTTCATTTCCTTAATCACTTCATCAGTAATTTCGTTGGTTTCAATAATTTCAGCTTCTTCAATCTCGATAGGTGCTTTTGCTATGGTGGGAGAATCAGCATCTGGTTGATTACGAAAGGGAGAATTCGCTTGATGCAGACGAACGAGCCGAATGGCAAAATAAAGACTGATACACAAAGTCAGCGTTGCAAAAACCATTAACCAGTCATAGTATTCTTGTAAAATAAAAAAGTCGTAGAGACCATGGATGACTGCGGCTAAAACAACACCGGTAGCGATCAACGCTATTTTTTTTCCTTTAGAAAATTTTGCTAATCCAACATAATATCCCATAAAAATACCAAAAACGGCATGCGCAGGAACGGCCGTAAAGGCGCGAAGAACGGTTGTTTCTAAACCAAATCGATCTGCATAAATTATATTTTCTAAAGTAGCAAATCCCATTGAAATCATCACCGAATAAACAATGCCATCTAATGGTTCATTAAAAGCACGACGCGGATAAGCATAACCCATCAGGACCACGAATTTTGTTAATTCCTCCGTAAGACCTACCACCACAAAAGAAAGTAATATTAATTTTCCAAGGTGACCAGGCTGATTTAATCCAAAGGATTCACCAAAAGCTTCAATCTGCATCGCTGGAAAAGTAATCAGCATCCCTAACACAAAGCAAATAATTAATTGCCAGTGAGATTCTTTATCATATCGGTCGATCCGATAAATAACAAAGCAGATGATTAAAGCTGGGGCTACTGCTAGCGCCACTAAAAATGGATTCATAAGTTAAAGATAGAATAGCTTAACAAAAAGATCAAGTCTTGAATGAATACTGTCGGACAATGTATAAATAAATGTCTATGCTTTTTGACAGTATTGAATAAATTCACCTACCATCATACTTGTTTCTTTAGGACGTTCGAACATTCCCATATGACCTACGTCGGTTAAAATATGCAGCAGTGAATGATCTGCAAGCGTGGTTTGTTCTAACGCTCTTTTTTCATCAACCGTTGTATCTTTTTTACCAATTAAAAAATGTACAGGACAATTTATTTTAGTTAAAACAATGCTTCGATCTGGTCGATCACGCATTGCTTGCAGTGCATAAACAAGTCCTTCTACAGGAAATCTGCTGGCTCGATAAATTAGATTATTTACTAGAAAATTATTAAATCTTGTAAATCCAGCTGGAAATAATTTGGGGATTAATTGTTTTGCATAATGAGCTACTCCATTACGATTTAAAAAATCAATACTCTTATCCCGAGAAGATTTTTGTAAGTCCGAATCGGCATAAGGATGTGTGTGAAATAATCCTAAACCGATTAAAAAATCTGGATATTTTTCGGCGAAAGCCAAACTAATATAACCACCCATGCTATGACCAATCAAGATCGTTTTATCTATCTTAAGTTCTTTCAAAACAGCCATGACCACTTCTGCCATTCCTAGAATAGAAATATCTGGAACTACTTCTGAATTTCCAAATCCAGGTAAATCAATCGTGATGTATTTAGCAGAAGGTAAAAGTGGAATAAAATGATCCCACATCTGTCTGTCTTCACAGTAACCATGCAGCAAAACTACAGGTTGTCCAGAACCAGAAATTTGGTAATTGATTTTTTTATTTTGGTAAAGAATCGAAGACATATAAATATTGCGTTGGTAAAAATCTAATAGTTAGAAACTATTTTTGAGAAAAACTCATCGTAAGCGGGTGCAAAGATACGCCAATCATAATGGTGAACGTAATTTTTTACATTAAAAGAAATCGAATTAGTTCTAAAATCTTTCAACATTTTTTTTAATTGTAAATAAAGCTGTTCTTCTGATCCATCATAAAAATGTTTTTGGTGGTGTTTTTCCGGAATATGAGCTGGGTATGCTAGTCGATTGGGCAAAATAGGAAAAGTATTACAATACATGGCTTCCACGATGCTTCCACCAAAAAAATCTTGAAAATTGGTCACGGGTAAAATATCAGATCTCCAAAGCCATTGGGCATAAGTAGCAAAATCTGGAGCGTAACCAAAATGTAGAATTTCTTCTTTTAAATAAGTTGCTGCTTCCGCAAATATGGAGGGTGATTTTTGATATTTTTCGCCTAAAATAACGAGTCTAAAATCAATCTGTTCTTTTTTTAATCTAAATAAAACGTTGAAAAAACTAGTTGGATTTTTATCGTATTCCCAGCGATGATTCCAAAGAATGATTGGAATATCATTATTAGCGTCAACTTTGAATTTATCGAATTTTTCTAGATCTAATCCCAAAGGCAAAACGCTAGATTTTGTTCTAATAAAATCGACTAAATCCACTTCTTGAAAATCTGGAAATTGCCGCAAAAAATCTGGCAAAGCATCTAAAAAAGAATCATGGTGATAAAGTGAATTAAAACAAACATGATCTGCTGCCAATGCACTCGTATAATTGAGAAAACCGTATTGATTATTACGTTCGATTTTTTTGTCCGCATCGGCAGGTGACCAAGGATAAGTGATTTGGTTTTCGTGAAAATAAATAACGACAGGAATATTACCAGTTTGCTTTTTGCTAAGTGCCAAAAAAGTCGTCAAGTCAAGCATATCGGTGGCCAATAATAGATCTGGTTTAAATTTGAGTTTTTCTACCTGTCGAGCAAGACTGACCGCACCACCATACATTCGCCACTTCCAATGACGACCCGGAAGACTCAATATTTCCACATTATGTTGGCTAAACTGTTGGTAACCTTTGGCCCAAGTAGCATGACTGCCCACAAAGAATGGTTCCACCAATAATATTTTCATTCTGCAAAAGTAAAAAAATGACCATAATTTTTTTCTACCTTTACGTAAGCCTCTCAAAAGGTGTTAAGAACAACCATTTTCATGACTTCTTCTAAAAATAAAAAATCGCCGGTCTCTCCTAATCAAAAAGCACTGCGACGGTTATTGAAAAACAAAGCGGCGGTGGTTGGATGTTTGGTAATTGGAATAGCTATTATCGTAGCAATTTTGGGATATACGATTGCTCCAGATGATAGTCCACAAGTAAATGAACAAATTTCTGCTGTGGCATTGGCAGATCCTGGTTTTACCAGTACGCTCTTGAAAATTCGTAAGAATGCCAATGTTGAGAAAAGAGGTTTTTTAAAAAAATTGGCTTTTGGACAACCTAGCTCTTATCAATTGGTACCAATTAATCGATATAGTTTTCGCAATGATTCTATCCTCGCAGTTCGCTATGCTGGAGAAAATCCTACGACGAAAAAAGCAGTAGATGGACAAACATTAGGTGTTCCCCTAACCGAAGTTTTATACGCTTTATCATACGATGAAGAACCTACGTTTAATAATAATGAAGTAACATTTACTCGATTGTCAGGCGAAAAATCAACAGAAAAAATTGCCGTTTTACAGCAGTTGGTTAAAGAAAAAAACATTGTAAAAAAGCGATTTATTCTCGGTACAGACAAATACGGAAGAGATATGTTAAGTAGACTTTTGTTGGGGGTAAGAATATCGCTATTAACAGGATTTATTGCAGTAATTATTTCACTAACCATTGGAATATTGCTGGGTGCAATGGCCGGTTATTTGGGTGGAAAAGTAGATGATTTAATTATGTTATTGATCAATACGGTATGGTCTATTCCTACCTTATTGTTGGTCTTTGCAATTGTCTTAGCATTGGGTCGAGGAGTAGGAATTATTTTTTTAGCAGTAGGATTAACCATGTGGGTTGATGTAGCAAGAATTGTACGTGGCCAAGTATTGGCTTATCGAAAAGTACAGTTTGTCGAAGCAGTGCAAGTCATGGGTTTTTCTACACCAAGAATTTTAATGAAACATATTATTCCAAATATTTTAGGACCGATCATGGTGATCGCAGCAGCGAATTTTGCTACAGCAATTTTGATTGAAGCGGGACTTAGCTATCTTGGGTTTGGTATTCAACCACCAAGTCCTTCTTGGGGAACCATGCTTAACGAAAATTATGGATACGCAATTGGTGGAAAACCATTTTTAGCGTTGGTACCAGCGCTAGCAATTATGATGATGGTACTAGCTTTTAACTTGATTGGAAATGGATTAAGAGATGCATTGGATGTGAATCAGCAAATATGATTTTTCATCCCTTAAACCGACAACTACTAGGATATGGCAAAATTATCTAACCTTCGAAAAGAAATGTCGAAAATGGAATCTCTGGAAAGAGAACTCCACCTTAAGCAATTGCAGATTAACCGTCTGTTAAATATCACGCAGGCTATTAACAGTAATGTTTCGGATCAGGGACTTTACGATATGTATAATTCATTTTTGAGTTGGGAAATGGGGATCCGAAAAATGACCTTATATATTCAGTCAAATGGTATTTGGAAATGTATTTCTTATATCGGTGTCTCAAAAAAATTAACGGAATTAGATATCTCCGAAAAACTTAAAGAATACGAGCGACTGAAAATGCTCGAAGGAAATGAAACGCACGAGTTGATTAAAGAATTTGATGTGGTAATTCCTGTCTTACATAAAGAACACCCAATTGCGTATACTTTTATTGGAGGATTTGAGGAAGATGAGGATATGTATAATAAGGTACAGTTTATCACGACCATCACAAATATCATTGCAGTAGCGATCGAAAACAAACGCTTATTCAAACAACAAATCGAACAAGAACGATATAATCGCGAAATGGAATTGGCTGGAGATATGCAACATTTGTTGATTCCCGATGTATTACCTGATAATGAATTTTATCAACTCGATAGCATTTATAAACCACATCAATTAGTTGGAGGAGATTATTTTGATTATGTAGAATTCAAGGATGGAACGTTGGTTTTTTGTATTGCGGATATCGCCGGAAAAGGATTGGCCGCAGCGCTGCTCATGGCAAACTTCCAGGCAAATTTTCATAGCTTACTCATGGCAAGTACGGCTTTAGAAGATTTTGTTCGAGAA
>CALKJE010000002.1 GCA_937995675.1 uncultured Saprospiraceae bacterium | reverse complement strand
GTATTCTAAATAAAGAACCTAAGAACGGAGAAGCACTGGCTAAATTAGCCGATAGTTACCGCTATTTAAACAATATGGACGAAGCAGCCAATTGGTACCGAAAAGCCATTCGTATCAGTGGTGTAGATCCAGTTCATATTTTTGAATTTGCCAATGTCTTAAAAGCACAAGGAGATTATGAACGAGCTAGAGAATGGTTCGAGATTTATGCAGAAGGCAGACCCTTGATTGGTAAACAATTTTCTGAAAGTTGTGATTTCGCACAATCTATCCAAGATGTACCCAGCCAATACCAAGTCTCTAATGAATTTGCCAATACGGCTGAAAGTGATTTTGGACCCTCGTTTTATAATAACCAAGTCATTTATTCTAGCTCAAGACAAGACATTGAAAGAAAAAATAAAACCAACCAAAATAATTGGGAGGGTGGTGCAAAAAATCAGCTATTCATTTCTTCTATTGATCAAAATGAATTTTTAGGTAGACCTGCTTACCTTCGATCCAACTTGAAATCAAATTATAATGAAGGTCCAATTTCTTATTCCGCCAACGGTAGAGTAGTGGCTTTTACAAAAAATAATTTTAATAATGGAACCCGTCAGATCCCAGGTAGTGGAATGGAATTAAGCATCTATATCGCCGACGTAACCAGCGAAGGAGATTGGGACAATGCCCGGGCTTTTCCGTATAATGGTAGCGGCTATTCTTCTGGATTTCCTTATTTATCTGCCGACGGAAAAACACTTTACTTCTCTTCTAATCGCCCCGATGGATTTGGTGGTTATGATATTTATGTAAGCTATTTTATCGGAACGAGTTGGTCTACACCAGAAAATATGGGACCGGTAGTTAACTCCCAAGGAAATGAAATTACGCCCGCCATGATTGGTTCGGATTTATTTTTCGCTTCTGATTGGCATCATGGATTAGGTGGATTTGATATCTTCCGAGCAGAACGTGAAAATGGTATTTGGAAAAATGTTTACCACCTCGGGAATGGGGTAAATTCTAGTTTTGATGATTATGGTTATACGTATGATGATGATTTAAAAAGAGGATATATCGTTTCCAATCGTTCCGGAGGAAAAGGCAAAGAAGATATTTATCGAATTAGAAAGACTTCGGAAAATACCCTCATCTTCGTTAGCGATCAAAAAACTGGCGAACCGATTCCAAATGCTATCGTAGATTTCACGGCTTGTGGTCAACCAGTTTTTAAAACCAATAAAAGAGGAGAATATTATTTCAAAGCACTCAACGGAATGAATTGTGATATCTTGATTAGCAAAGAAGGATATGGTAGTTATAATTTTAAATTAAATACAAACGCAGAAACTGCTGAATCGTTCGAAGTTCAACTCGTACCAGAAGATGTGGTCAGTGCAGATGATTACCTCGGTAAAATCGTAGACGCCACCACGAATCAAAGTGTCAACAATGTTCGAATCAAAGCGACCGATCAACTCACCGGCTTGGTGATTGAAACTGCCTCAGATGATCGAGGAGATTATCGACTACCGCTTGATCCTGCTAAGGATTACCTCATTCGTTATTCTAAAGCTGGATACCTTGATATTCACCAACAAGTTAGCACGCAAAATGAAGCGGATAAAAGTGTGCTCGGTGTAGTAAGCTTTCCTCCCGCAGGAACAAACACCGCCAACACAACTTCTCCTGCTAATACTGGATCAGGAGCTTCATCAGCCAGTACAACACCGGAAGAGCCAACTGAAATAGTGGAAGTGGTTACCAATACGACAACCGTAACAATTCCCGCTCCTCCACCTCCTCCAGTAGATGAGATGGCTATCGTAACGCAAAAAGGATACTCCGTGCAATTAGCCGCTGTTCCTGATGGACAAACCGTAGAGGTCAACAAATATGCAAATATGAGCACAGCAGGAAATGTCTATGGTCGAAACGAAGGGGTTTATAAAAAAGTCAGAGTAGGAATCTTCCCTACACGCGCAGAAGCGAAAGCGGCTCAAATACAAGCTCGATCAAACGGATTTAAAAGTGCATTTATTGTTAAAGAAGAAATATCTAGCTTACGAGATTTAGAAATCTATCGAGAAGCAATGAATGCACCAACTACTGCACCCGCAGTACCGACCACAACGACACCACCTGTTGTCACTACACCGACAAGACCGCCAGCAGAAACAGGGAATATTAAAGTCCAAATCGCCTCGTATAAAAATATGAAGTTTTTTGATCGTGCTGCTGCCGCTAAATTAGGAAAGGTAGAAACTAGAAAAAAAGGAGACTTTACCATTATTCTGCTCTCTGGATTTACCAACCAACAAGCAGCCGATGCAGCTAGACGTGCTGCCATCAGTGCTGGATTCAAAGGCGCTTACTTAGTAAAAGAAACAGGCGGAATCCTAGAAAAAATAGAATAAGATAGATGGAAGTTTTTAAACAACTTCATAGATCAGAAATGAAAAAGCTAATTGCAATTATGTAATTAGCTTTTTCATTTTAGATGACTTTCTTTTGCTTCTAGCTATTTGCCCTCTTCTATCGTGTCTGATTACGACTGCCTTGAGGTCGCCAGAAGCCAGAAGCCAGAAGCCAGAAGCCAGAAGCAAATTAATACCCAATCTCAAAAAATCATCATTTCTTTCTCAAAAAAAATCCACTTCTTAAACCTAAACTATCGTAGCCCCGACATTTATAAAAAAATAAAAAATATCGGAGACAACCCTTTTTAAATAATAACAGTATTGGGGATAGGCAAATAGCTCAAAAAAAATCAAATTTCTTGTTTTCGAATTCTTTCGGCGAATGGTCTTCATTCACCCTGAAAGGCTATTCTCTAAACTTAATTTCTAACAAAGCGTGTCAAAAAATTAAGCGCTACCAAAACATTACCTTATGATCCAAAACTTAGCAAACCAAATTTCAATCAATCGTAAAAAGTCTAAGGCTATTCCTTGGCTAGTCGTATTGATGTCTCTTTTTTTTACAAATTATAACTATGCTCAAGTTGTAATAAATGAAATCCTCCCCGGAGGAACCGTTGAATTAAAAAATATTGGAACTAGTACTGTAGATATCTCCGGTTACTGGTTATGTGATTTTCCAGCTTACCAACAGATTAGTGGCTCCAACTTAGAATGTGGAAACACTGCGTTAGAAGCAGGAGGAATCCTAACGGTAAATAACTTTAATGTGGTAGAAGGCGCTGATGGAGAAATGGGATTATACACGACCAATTCTTTTGGAAGTCCGACTGCCTTAGTTGATTATGTGGAATGGGGTTCTACTGGACACCAAAGATCTTCAGTAGCTGTTGCTGCTGGGATTTGGACAACAGGAGATTTTGTTCCTGCATTTGCTTCTTCAGAATCTTTGGCTTATTCTGGTTCTGGTGAAAGTTCTACTTCTTGGACTGCTTCTGCCAACATCACAATCTGTGAAGAAAACACGGCAGGATGTGATGTAGAAGGTGGCACCTTAACGGGCGGTCCATTTACATTTACAGTAGGAGACGGCGTTGCAGATAATATCCCAGCTGGTTCAATTACCTTAACAAATAACTCTGGAATGAACTCACAATGGGTGGTAACAGATGAGAACGGCTTAATTTTAGGCTTACCTCCAATGCCAAGCGTAGTTGATTTTGACGGAGCCGGACCTGGCACTTGCTTAGTATGGCACCTTTCTTACGAAGACGGAATCGAAGGTCTAGAAGGAGGATCAAACGCAAATGATCTAGCCGGATGTTTCAGTTTATCAAATCCAGTATCAGTATTCAGAAATGCAGCATGTGATGTAGCAGGTGGAACCTTAGCAGGTGGCCCATTCGAATTCACAGTAGGAGACGGCGTTGCAGATAATATTCCCGCTGGCTCTATCACTCTAACAAATAGCTCTGGCACCAACTCTCAATGGATTGTAACAGATGAAGACGGTTTGATTTTAGGTTTACCACCAATGCCAAGCGTAGTTGATTTTGACGGAGCGGGACCTGGCACCTGCTTAGTATGGCACCTATCTTACGAAGACGGAATCGAAGGTTTAGCAGGCGGCGAAAATGCAAATGATCTATCCGGATGTTTTAGTTTATCAAATCCAATTTCAGT
>CALKJE010000001.1 GCA_937995675.1 uncultured Saprospiraceae bacterium | reverse complement strand
AGGACCAGAAGGAACGGTTTATAGTTATCAAAATGCTCCTTTTAGTATCATCGGAGAAGTACATAAGGTGGCGACTGGGAAATCCTACGAACGCTTGCTTAAAGAGAAAATATTTGATCCCTTAGGCATGACCGATGCTTCTACCAATCGAGCAGGGATCAATGGTCGTATCAATACGGCTCGTCCGCATAATGCCACCAAATCTGGTTGGCATGAAACAAAAATTTCTGAAAAGTATTACACTGCAGTTCCTGCTGGAGGTGTTAATGCAAGTATTAATGATATGTCTACATACCTTCGTTTATTGCTAGGTCAATTTCCAGAAGTGCTTAATAATCAAGACCTAGAACGTATTTTTACTCCGGTAATTAATACACCTATAAAACGTCGTTATTTTGGGAAATGGCCTAAAGTCCGTTCCGCTTCTTATGGATTAGGTTGGCGAATTCTTGATTATGGAGGTAAAAAGGTTGCTTATCATAGTGGTTTTGTAAATAGCTATAAAGGTGAAATGGCCGTAAACCACGAAGAACAAATTGGCTTTTGTTTATTAATGAACGGCGCAGGAAGAGAAGCAAAACTAACCGTCCCCATCTTTTTAGATACTTACGAAAAGTATAAGCATTCCATCAATCAATGGCGTCCGTAAGTGTGAAAAAATCCTATTTCCGCAAACTTTTTTATAATTAATTCCGTATAAAACCTCATGAAATATACGGCCTTATTCATTTCGTTATGCTTCCTTTTCTTTCATTCTTCTTGTCAAAATAAGAATGCACAAGTAGCAAAAATTGAAAAACTCTGCCTGGTTGAAAGTGAGAAAGTCGCTGGCATGTCAAAAGGAATTGTTGAATATTGTGCCTGTGCCGCTCCTAAGATTTTAGCTCAAGTAAAAGATGATCCAGCCACCATGGCTAAATTAGATCAAGGTGAATTCAACCATATCAATGAAATAAAAGATAGTACTTTTAAAGCGATGCTTAATAACTGTGTACCTGGGGATAAGCTCATTTATAATCCACCAAGCATGGAATTCCTACTTCCTGAAAGAGCTGAAAATAGCATTCGAGTAACCCTTATGGACGAAATGGATCCTGAATTTCAGGCCGCTCATAACATGGAACAATATTGTGATTGTTATATAAAATCCATTAAAACCAAACTTACCTTCGAAGAATTTCATGACAATGATTTAGAAAATCTTCCTAAATACAAAGCCATCCTAAAAGATTGTGAAATGATTAGCCAGAAATAATCTGCAGATCCGCACTTTAGAAAATGCCATCCCATCTGCTTTCGCGGTGCCTTCCCTCGTCGCGCTGTCGCACGCCGCCCTCCTTTCAGTCGGGACCGGTCAGTTATCCGCACATCAAATCTGCCTTCGGCATTAAATTTGCTAAAGTTATAATGTGTCGGGTCACCTTATATTTTGGACATGTGATCCGCATTGTATTTATTACTTGAAGAAACACCTTAAAAAAATGAAGAAAATTTTCACCTTTCTTTGCTTCCTAATTTTTTCCTTTTCCTATTTAACTTCATTCGCACAATCTGAACAAATTGACCAGCTAAAAAAGCAGGTCAATGCGCAACAGGGTCGCGATAAACTGAAGACACTCAACAAATTATCTACTTTATTGGTCAACGAAGATCAGGCATTACAAGCCAAGCGCTATGTAATGGAAGCCATCGATCTTTCTAGAACTTTATCCGAATCGGATCAAGAAGCCAAGGCGTTAGATAATTTAGGATTGATCTATCAGGCTAAGTTGGATTATACCAATGCCATGAAAAATTTCTTGGCTGCCATGAATATTCGTAATAATATTAATGATGAACTTGGTATTTCTTGTTCTAAAAATAATATTGGTCGCCTGTTTTATTTACAGGAAAACACTGGAAACGCAATTGCTAATCTAGAAGAAGCCTTGCTGATTCGAGAAAAGAACAACGATAAAGCCGGTGCCGCTGAAACCAACAAAAATCTTGGTGATGTGTACTTATTTAAAAAAGTATACGGTAAAGCAAGAAACTGTTATGTTAAAGCGATGGAGCTGAAAATCGAAACGGAAGACTTGACAGGAGGAGCTGCTATTGCGAGTTTCTTAGGTAATATTTTGAGTGATCTTGGTGACCATGATGGTGCCTTGACTTATCATGAAATGTCACTTGACTTGAATAGTTCATTAGAAGATATGCCAGCGATTGGAAGAGATTTTAATAATATGGTTCAAGTGCATTTATCACAAGGAGAATATGACGAAGCGCTAGAGGCGAACGAAACTGCATTCGGTATTCGGTCTACCCTAAATCAACCAATTCCTTTAGCAGAGACTTACAAAAATTTTGGAGTGCTTTACGCTAAAACAAAGAATAAAACGCAGGCGGATAAAAATCTAAAGGCTAGTATCAAACTTTTAAAAGCCGAAGGACAGTCGCCAAAAACACAAGGTATTTACAAAGATATTGCGGCAGCATACAAAGATATGGGAATGCACGAGCAAGCATACAATATGCACGTTGCTTATGCAGATAGTCGAGATGTTTTTTATAATAATGAAAAAGATAAAGCACTGCTAGAATTGACGACAAAGTATGAATCTGAATTCGAAGCAGAAAAAAATCAAGCAACCATTGCTTCCCTAGAAAAGGAACAAGCATTCTCTAGTAAGATGCGAACTTTCCTTTATGCCTTGATTGGTTTAGGAGCCTTATTAATGTTTGTACTCTTTAGCAGTTACCGACGTAAGAAGCAAGATAACGAATTATTGCTTGCTAAAAACGAAGAGATTAGCCGTCAGGGAGAAGAGATTAAAGAAAAGAATTTATTACTTAAAGATACCAATGAAAGTTTGGATAATCTAAATCATAAGTTGGTAAATGAAATGGCAGAAAGAGAATCTATCGAGCAATCTTCTTTTGCACGAGATCGCTTCTTAGCTACCATGAGTCACGAGATGCGTACACCAATGAACATCATTATTGGATTAACGCACTTATTACTAGAAGAAGAACCACGACCAGATCAAGTAGAGCATTTACGAACTTTACAGTTCTCTGCAAATAACTTGGTGGTTTTCATTAACGATGTATTAGACTTCTCAAAAATTGAAGCAGGTAAGTTAACCTTAGAAAGTCGGGAGTTTAGTCCAGTTGATACGATTGAAGATACTAAGCAACGTTTCTTATTACCAGCGCGTGATAAAAGCATTGAACTAAATTATTCATTTGATGAATCTATTCCAAAATGTCTAGTGGGTGATCCAGTGAGACTAAATCAGATTCTTACCAATTTAGTTTCAAACGCCATTAAGTATACCGAAGAAGGAAAAGTAGAGGTAAGTGTTCAGTTACACGAGTTGAAATCTAACGAAGTAACTTTAGTAATGAATATTGAAGATACTGGAAAAGGAATGGATGAGGCAGAGTATACGCAAATGTTTAGAGAATTAAGTAACAACCAATCTGGCGATATTTTTGAAGGATACGCAGGATTAGGATTGACAATTACCAAGCGATTGGTGGATCTACAAAATGGAAAAATAGAAGTTGAATCTGAAGTTGGAAAAGGAACTAAATTTACGATTTACCTACCTTTTAAAATCTCAAATAACAAAGCTCCTATTAAAAGAGAAAACCGTACTTTAAAATCCTTTGAACATCTAAAAGGATATAAGATTATGGTAGTAGAAGATAATAAAATCAATCAATTAGTAGTCGCAAAAATGCTTCGAAAAATCGGAGTAGAAGTAGTAACTGCCGATGATGGAGTAGAAGCACTAGAAGCATTAGATCATGCTTATTTTGATTTAATCCTGATGGATATTCAAATGCCAAATATGGATGGATATCGTGCGACTGCAGAAATTAGAAAATCTACCGATCCGCGAAAAAGAGATGTGCCGATTATCGCTTTAACCGCTTCGGCTTTCTTAACGGAAAAAGAAAAAGCCAAGTTGTTTGGTATGAACGACCACGTCGGAAAACCATTCGGACCAGAAGATCTAATGGACAAAATCGGTGCACTACTAGAAGTATACAAAACAGTTTAGATACAACCCTTGTATCACCAAGAAAAAACTTTATTATTAGAGAAATAAATAGTTCGTCCAAACTATACTCTTATGAAAAAGGTGTTTCGTCGTATCGGTTCGTCCGATACGACTTTTTTTTGTAAATAAAATTCATGAATTTTATCTCACCAATCAGCCCCAACTCAAAAGAAACCTAACAATCAAATAATCCACTAACCCGCACATCAAATAATCCGCGCATTCGCACATCTAATCCTAAGAACTCCACATCTCTAATTGCTTTAACACCGCTCTAAAATCTTTCGGAAGCGAAGCAATAAAATCCATTCGTTCTCCCGTAACCGGATGATCTAAGGATAATTTCCAAGAATGTAAGGTCGTTCGGGACATTAGCGGACGCTCTTCCTGATCTTTTCCAATATTAAATTTCTTTTGTTTGATAGAACTTAAGAAAAAAGAACCCTGTCGGCCGTACATTCCATCGATCATCAGCGGATAGCCAATCGCTGCAAAGTGAATGCGGATTTGATGTGTTCGACCCGTTTTAATATTGGCTTGAACCAAAGTATAATCACCAATATGTTTTTCAACTTCGTAATGAGTAACGGAAGCTTTACCACTAGCATGAATCCTCATTTTTCCAGCAATAGAAACGTGTCGAGCAATTGGTTTATCAATAATTCCTTTAGGTTGGTGTACGTTTCCTTCAACTAAAACTTTATAAATTTTTTCGACCGTTCTATCTTCAAACTGTTTGCTTAAATGTCGGTGAC